>CAZVRZ010000046.1:10388-36088 GCA_964629965.1 uncultured Anaerolineaceae bacterium | reverse complement strand
TTGCTGAGCGGCGCCGTGGCGATGGCGTCGAACGTGCCGGCCAGGGCGCCTGAACCTAATGGTAGAACCGACAGGCGCGCGCTCGCCTGAGCCAGGCGCTCGCGGTCGCGGGCCAGTGGCCAGAAGTGCGCCAGCCACCAGTGGCTGAGCAGGATCGGTTGGGCACGCTGCAAGTGGGTGTAACCCGGCATGAGCATCCCAAAGTCGCTTTCCGCGCGCTGCAGCAAAACGGTTTGCAGGTTCACCAGGGCTTCTTCCAGGGCGGGTAAGTTCTCCAGCACCCACAGGCGCACATCGGTAGCCACCTGGTCGTTGCGGCTGCGCCCGGTGTGCAACTTGCCGGCCAGCGGGCCGATCAACTCACCCAGGCGGCGCTCGACCGCGCTGTGGATGTCTTCGTCGCTTTCTTGAAAGGCGAAGCTGCCGCCGGCGAACTCGGCCTGCACGGCTTGCAGCCCGGCGCAAAGCTGATCGCTTTCAGCCGGCGTGAGCACGCCGGCCTGCGCCAGGGCCTGCGCCCAGGCGATGCTGCCGCGCACATCTTGCGGCGCCAGGCGCCGGTCGAAGCTGAGCGAGGCGTTCAATTTCCAGGCGTCTGGGTCGAGACTGCCCGAGAAGCGGCCTGCCCACAGAGTCATGCGAGCCTCCTAGTCGCGCTTGAAGCGCGCGTAATCTGGTTTGGGCATGTTCAGGCCAGAGACCGGCAGGCCGTTCATGGCGCGCACCTTGAGCGGCAGGCCGTACAGGCGGATGAACCCTTCGGCGTCCGATTGGTCGTACACGTCTTCCTGGCCAAAGGTGGCGAAATCTTCGCGGTACAGGCTGAAGGGGCTCTTGCGCCCAACGGTTATCACGTTGCCCTTGTAGAGCTTCAAGCGCACCTGGCCGGTGACCGGGCCCTGGGTGTTGTCCACGAAGGCGTCCAGCGCCTCGCGCAGCGGCGAGAACCACATGCCGTTATACACCAGGTCCGCGTATTTGAGGGCCACGGTATCTTTGAACAACATGGTTTCCTTGTCCAGCACCAGCGACTCGAGCTCGCGGTGGGCGGCGACCAGGATGGTGCCGCCGGGAGTCTCGTAGACGCCGTGGGATTTCATGCCTACCAGGCGGCTTTCTACCATGTCCACCCGGCCGATGCCGTGTGCGCCGCCCAGGGCGTTCAGGTAAGAGATCAGGGCTGCCGGGGACATCTTCTCACCGTTGATGGCGACGGGCGTGCCCGATTCAAACTCGATCTCGACGATGGCGGCCTGCTCGGGGGCGTTCTCGGGTGAGGCGCTGATCTGGTACATGGCCTCGTCGGGCTCCCGCCAGGGATCTTCCAGCGGGCCGCCTTCGTGCGACAGGTGCCACAGGTTGGCATCCCGGCTGTAGATCGATTTCAGCGTGGCCTTGACCGGTACGTTGTGTGCGGCGGCGAAGTTGATGGCATCCTCGCGCGAGCGGATGTCCCATTCGCGCCAGGGAGAGATGATCTTCAGGCGGGGATCCAGGGCGGTGAAGGTCAGCTCAAAGCGCACCTGGTCGTTGCCCTTGCCGGTGGCGCCGTGGGCCACCGCGTCTGCGCCCACTTCGTGTGCCACGTCTACCTGGTGCTTGGCAATCAGGGGGCGGGCGACGGAGGTGCCGAGCAGGTACTTGCGCTCGTAGATAGCGCCCGAGCGCAGCATTGGGAAGAGATAATCGGCGGCGAATTCTTCCGTGAGATCGCGGATGATGAGCTGGCTGGCCCCACTGGCGAGTGCCTTGGCTTCCAGCCCGTCCATTTCTTCACCCTGGCCCACGTCGGCGGTAAAACATACCACCTCGCAGTGATAGTTTTCTTTCAACCACGGGACGATGATGGAAGTGTCCAGGCCTCCCGAATAAGCCAGGACGATTTTTTTGATGGTTGGTTTGATCATTGCAGCCTCCTAAATAAATGATATGGTTTTGAGGATTATACAAAAAACAGGCCCTCGGGGAAGGAGGGCCTGTCACTGACCAGATGCATGTGCGCCGAAATGGCTTAACTCCAGGCAAGCACAGGCACCCATCCTCCCCGAAAGGACGGGCGGCTACGACGGATACGGGGGAAACGCTTGCTTGCTGGACACATATTGGGGCGCAGTTTATCACGCATTGGGTGATTCGTCAACATATCGGACGAAATTGGCGGCATCGGAGCGCTCTTGCCAGCCCTGTTTGGCGTAGAAGCCGCGCTGGTACGACTCGCGCCTGCGCATGTTGAGCAGCATCAGGCGGGCACAGCCCCGCCGGCGCGCCTCTGCTTCGGCGGCCTGCAGCAGCGCGCCTCCCAGACCGAGGCCGCGGGCGTGCTCGGCGATGAACAGCTCGGAGACGTAGCCTTCCGGCGCGGGCAGGATCAGGTATGGCAGCCAGTGCAGCGACAGGTAGCCGCACAGAACGCCGTCCGGCTGCTCGGCAACGTAGACGGTGTGGCTGTCGTCTGCCAGGCACAGCGCCAGGTGCCGGGCGACGCGTTCCTGGGATTGCTCCGGCTGTTCTTGCGCGAAGACTGCGAACAAGCCCAGGCTGCGCAGCAATGAAGCCAGTTGGGCAGCATCCTGCAGAGCGGCTTTGCGAATTGAAACTTCCATCGTTTCCTCCCGGCGAATAAAGACCAAGCATAATCCAGGGCGGGCGGGCTGTCAACCGGCACAGCCGGGGATGAATCCCCCTATGCCGTCGAGGAGATTGCTTCCCCCGGCAAAAACCGCCGGGGTCGCAAAGACATAGCGGTTGGGTACAGCCATGAGGAACGCGGGCGTGTTTTGGGGGCAAAAAGTGGAACGGATAAAACGAAGAGAAGCAGTTGTCCTGGCTGACAAAAGCGGAGGATTTCGCTATAATGGTGATGAGGGATGGAGCCTGGTCAATGATGGGGCAGTATACAACCGATGGCGAATTCAAGTCGAAGTGATGGGTATTTTTCAAACACCAGGAGCGCAGGCTCAGGAGGTATCTCGGGTTATGACGGCAAGCAGAGACGAAACAGCCAGTTCTTTATTGCGGGGCGTATTTTTGGAAGTATGCCTCAGGACGATTGGGCGGATACTCGATGGTTGGCGAATGGAGGTCGATGATGAAACGCAGTTTTGATCTGCTCAACCCGCCGGAGATCATCGGCGGAGCCTGGAAGAACGAGTTCCACATTTTCCATTGGCTCTATCATGTCATCAACCATCCCAATTTCATGTTCTACATCACAACCTACAAGGACAATGGCAAGAACAACGTCTGTCTTCATGCCTGGGGATACGTGGATAGCGATCCAGACCAGGCAACCTATTTTATCCTTTCCTTGAACAAGAACGGACACACCTATCATAACGTGCAGCGGGAAGGCGTGTTCTGCATCAACTATCAAACGCAAGACAACCCCGGCTTGGCGAAGACCGTGAAATACAATGCCTATGAAGACGATGAGATCAGCGCGCCGGGGCTTACGGCAGAAGAGTGTGTCAAAATCAAGGCGCCAAGGATCCAGGAGTGCGGGCTGCAGCTCGAATGCACCGTGACCTGGGAAAGGGATATCCCTCAAAGCAACAAAGTCGTCATCGCAGGCCGGGTTGAGTACGTCACGTTGGAGGAGGCTTTGCTCGCCACGGACTACCGAGAGAAACTGAGGGCATTTGACACTCATCTCTGCTATACCAAACAGATCAATCCTCTGACGGGTGAAATGAGCCCGGTGGGCGGAGAGGGGAAGCTGAACCCCGACCTGTTTGAGGACTGGTAGCCAAAAAGCAGCGCAGGCAGGTGCGCGTAGGCCGGCTTGCGACCCCCTGAATAAAAATTTGTGCTACAATACAAAGGCAATGACTGAATATCCGCTTCCACTGCCAGAACGTAACCCGCAAACCCATGCCCGTCACCGCAAAGAGGTGTGGTGGCAGATCATCCTGCCGCTGCTGTTGGGCATGCTGGTCATTTGCGGCCTGTCTGCCGGTGCGATTGCGGCAGGGATCGGGGCGGTGGGCGAAGTCAGCCGTTGGGCAGACATTTCTGCGATCTGGCTGATCATTCCGCCCATTGCCCTGGCGCTGATCCTGCTGGTGTTGGTTGGCGGACTGGCGTACGGCGTGACGAAACTTTTGCAGGTGCTGCCGCCCTATGCCCGCCTGGCCCAGGATTACCTGGTGCTGGTGAGCGTGCGGGCGCGGCAGATTTCAAACAAAGCGGTCGAACCGGTGTTAAAAGCGCGTAGTTTTTGGGCAGGCTTTGCAGCTTTACGGCGCAAACCGCCCCGTTAATGCGCTGTAACAGGCGTATACCGTCAGAAAGGTATGATCCGATGGCTGAAGATTGGGAAAACGAAGAGATTGAAGACAGCGAGTTGTACGACCAGGCTCCTAGCGCCTGGAAGGTTAGGATGCTGGTGCTCGGCGGCGTGGTCGGTGCGCTGGCTGGGGTGATTGGCGCCTATCTGCTGGTGCAGCGGGCAGCAGAGCAGCAAGACCGCCCGAAGCTGACGGCAGGGGAGGGCGTCAAGCTGGGCGTGCTGGTGCTCGGTTTGCTGCGCCAGGTATCCACCTTGGGCGAGAAGTGATTTTCCTGAAGATTTTCTTTTGCGCCTCTCGATGATTAAAAAGGCCTGTCTCACAAGTGAGAACAGGTCTTTTTCGTCTAATGACTGCGGCGTTTCGCCAGACAAAGGGGGAAATAATTAATAATATGAAAGATACTTACAAAAACAATAACTATATCTTAATAATATTAATATAATATATTGACATTATTCAATTGTCGTGCTATGATGTGAATAGATCAAGGCGAAGCAGGCGCGGGCCTGTTTGCCGAAAAGCCGGAAGTGAACCTACAGGGAAGGATGGTCGATTTTTATGAATACATTGCCAACAGTCTGCCCGTTCTGCGGCGGCGAGTTGTACGTAACGCATTTTTACTGCCGGGAATGCGATGCTCACATGGAAGGCCGGTTTATCAGCGGTGTGTTTGCAGATTTGAAACCGGAACAATTGGCTTTCATCGAGCATTTTGTCTCGCGTTTGAACCCGGAGCAGCTCACTTTTATCGAGACTTTCGTGCGCTGCGAAGGAAAGATCAACCGCATGGAAGGGGAGCTGGGGCTTTCTTATCCCACCATCCGCAACCGCCTGAACGAAGTGATCCGCAAATTGGGATATGAGCCGGATATCGACGAGCCGCTTCCCTTTGGCATTTCCGAAGAGAAACGCCTGAGCATCTTGGAAGAGTTGGATGCCGGGCGGATCAGCGCTGAAGAAGCGATGAGACTTTTACAGGAAAATGAGAGGTGAGATATGGATAAGCAGACAGTGACAACTGGCGGCAAGCCTAAGGTGTTCCTGAACGTGCAGGGTGATTTGCGCTTGAAGGGCGATGAAGAAGCTGTGGAAGTGAGCATCAAGGCTTCTTCGCCCGATTACGAGCTGAAACAGGATGGTGACAACGCAGGCGCGGGCATGGTGTGGATATCCTGCCGGAGCGACTGCTCGGTGCGGGTTCCGCGCCAGGCGCAGGTTCAGGTGAGCGCCGTGCACGGCGATGCCGTGTGCAAAGCGCTGGAAGGCGAGCTGGTCATCGAAGAGGTGCATGGTTCGCTGACTTTGCGCAGCGTGGGCAAAACCCACCTCAAGAAGCTGCATGGGAACCTGCAAGCGCGCAACCTGGATGGAGGGATCGAGATCGATACGGTTGATGGCAACGCCGTGCTGCGGGATGTGCAAGGCGATTTTTCTGCCGGGTGCATCAACGGCAATTTGAACCTGGACGATGTGGATGGCAGCGTGGCTGCCAGGGTGAAAGGCAATGCCATTCTATCGCTGGACCCCACGCCCGGGCAGGAATACCAGGTCACTGCCGATGGCAACCTGGTATTGCACATCCCTGCCGATGCCAGTGCCCTGGTTAGCATCGGTAAAGCGGGACACATCGTGGTGGACCTGGAAGACATCGAGGTTCCCAAGGACCTGGCTGCTCCTTGTGAGTTCACGCTGGGCGAAGGCGAAACGGAAGTGAAGCTCTCTGCCGGCGGCAATATCCTGATCTCGGGGTTTGAGCCCAACATGGGCGTGATGCCGGATATTGATATCGAAGTGGGCGAGGAGATGGACAGCATTGCCGATAACATTGGCCAGCAGATCGCCGAGCAGATCGAGGCTCAGATGCAATTGTTCGAGCAGCAGCTCAGCGCTCAGATGGCTTCGCTGACCACGGCGTTGGGTACACCGCGGCTGGGTACACTGCCGCCGGGTACGGTGGGCCTGTCTCCCGAGCAGCTCGAGCGCATCCAACAGCGCGCCCGCGAGGCCAGCGAGCGGGCTTCTGAGCGGATGCAAGAACGCATGAAACGGGCGCAGGAGAAACTCGAGCGCAAGGTGGCTGCCACCCAGCGCCGGGTCGAGCAAAAAGCGCGCACCACGGATGAGCGCGCCCGCCGTCGCGAGAAGCACGCCTGGCAGTTCAGTTGGAATACGGGCATCAAACCTCCCGTGCCGGCTGCGCCTCCAGTTTCGCCGATCGACCCGGTCAGCGAAGAAGAGCGCCTGGTGATCTTGCGCATGCTGGAGCAGAAGAAGATCTCGCTCGAGCAGGCGGAAAAATTATTGTCTGCTTTGGAAGGAAAGGAAGCGTAACATGCGCCGGGTCCACCGCGATGGGGTAAACCGTGTTTCGAATACGAACGACTCTGTGCCCGAAAACGAGCAACTGCGCATCCTTGAGATGGTCGACCAGGGCATCATCACGGCAGATGAAGGCGTGCTGTTGCTGCAGGCCCTGGCGGAAGGCGGCCACGAATACGGCGCGCACGAATACGACGGACAGGAGCGAGAGATTGCTTCCCCCGGCAAAGAAGGCCGGGGTCGCAATGACATGCTGGGGGATGTGCCCACGAATACGCCAGCACCGGGGCTGCGTTCTGCTGCCATGCCCGCCGATGAAACACCTGCCGAGCCCGCACACGAATATGCCGCTCACGAATACGGCGCCCACGAAGACGGCGCGTCAGAAGCGGTCGAGCACGAGTCTCCGGCTGCCAAGCGTTGGAGAAGCTGGTGGTGGATCCCGATGTGGGTGGGCATTGGCATCACGGTGCTGGGTGGTTTGTTCATGTACCTGGCCTGGAACAGCGGCGGCTTTGGCTTTTGGTTTGCCTGCGCCTGGTTCCCCTTTCTCTTCGGTGTGCTGATCATGGCCTTGGCCTGGGCCAGCCGGACGGCGCGCTGGCTGCACCTGCGGGTCTACCAGAAGCCGGGCGAACATCCCCAGAAGATCGCCATCAGCTTACCGCTGCCGCTGGGATTGGCAAGCTGGGGGGCGCGCACTTTTGGCCGCCGCATTCCCAATATGGAGAATATGAATTTGGATGAGATGGTCATGGCTTTGAAACATGCTACACCTGAATCGCCTTTTTTCGTGGAAGTGCAGGAAGATGACGGCGAGCGGGTGGAGATTTATATCGGTTGATCGAGGAGGTTGGTATGGTTACATCAGATGAGCGCATGCGAATTTTACGGATGATTGATGAAGGGAAGATCACGGCTGAGGAGGGTGCCCGTTTGCTGGCGGCTTTGCGCGACAGCCGGAAGGATGTCAGAAGCTCTCCCATCCAACCCACCCGCCTGGGCAAGGGTTGGATGCGAGTGCGGGTGACGGATGTGGCTACCGGTCGCACCAAGGTGAACGTGAACCTGCCCTTGGGTTTGGTGGATGCCGGCATGAATATTGCCACCCAGTTTGCCCCTAACATCGATTTTGCTGAGATCGCCGATGCGATCCGAGCCGGGGGCATGGAAGGCAAGATCGTGGATGTCATGGACGAGGAAGACGGCGAGCATATCGAAGTCTTTATTGACTAGGAGGTGAGAATGCCAGCGCAAGAAGTCGAAGTAATCGAACGGTCATTCGATGTCGCCGGGCAGGCGAACCTGAAATTGACCAACATTGCCGGGAAGATCGAGATCCAGCCCGGCGAAGAGGGGCGCATCCAGGTCACGGCTGTCAAGCATCTTGACTCGATCGCCGCCGGGCAAACGCAGATCGTCATGGAACAGGAAGAGAGCGGTCGCGTGCTGGTTGAGACGCGCCAAAGAGGCATGTGGGTCTTCTTTAATTTCGGCAAACCGGCCGAGGTGGATTATAAGGTGCTCGTCCCGCCGCAATGCGTGTTAAAAGTCAACGGTGTTTCCAGCCTGTTGTCGGTCAGGGAGCTGGCAGGCGATCTAGACCTGGGCAGCGTCAGCGGCGAGATCACGGTTGAATCATTGGATGGTAAGTTGAATATCTCTACCGTGAGCGGCGAGGTATCTGCTGGGCAGCTCAGCGGCGCGCTGCGCCTGAATACGGTTTCCGGTTCTGTAGACATCCGCGCCTCCCGGCTGGACGAGGTGAGCATTACAACCGTCAGTGGCAATGTCTTTATGCAAAGCCCGCTGGGCCAGGGATCGTATCACTTCGATTCGGTCTCGGGCGAAGTGCGCCTGATGGTGCCGCCGGAAACGGGCTGCGAGCTGGTCGGCAACAGCGTCAGCGGTGAGGCCGTGATCTACTTGCCGGTCGAACAGCGTTCCCAGGGGCGGGGCCACTGGCATGTGGTCGTGCAGCAAGGCGGGCCTAAGGTGAGCTTCCACAGCGTTTCCGGCAACTTTGTGCTGTCGGATCGGGAAAGCGGCGAAATGTCGTCGCCCACGAATTCGTCGCCCACGAATTCGCAGGCTGAAGCCGGCTCTGCCGCCGCAGGAGAAACCACGCCGGAGGTTGTTCCCTCTGCACGCATGGAAGTGTTGGATCGCATTGCCCGCGGCGAGCTCTCCGTGGAAGAGGCCATCAAAGAACTAAAATCTTAAAAGACAACCACTGCTTTGGCACAGGAGAACACGATGCCGGCGAAACAACCGAAAGGGATGTTTGGATTTTCGATCGTTATGATTGGCCAGGTTATCTCGCTGCTGGGAACCAGCATGACCGGTTTCGCCACCACGATCTGGGCTTATGAGATAACCGGCTCAGCCGCTGCCCTGGCCATGGTCGGTTTTTTCTTTGTTACGCCTATGCTGGTCGTCAGCCCCTTTGCCGGGGCAATTGTCGATCGCAGCAATCGCAAGTTGATGATGATGCTCAGCGACCTGGCATCGGGATTGGCAACGATCGCTATTCTGATCCTGTATTCGACGGGCAGGCTGGAGATCTGGCACTTGTATATTACCAGCTCCTTTCAGGGCATCTTCCAGGCCTTTCAATGGCCGGCCTACTCGGCAGCCATCACCACCATGCTCCCCAAAGAAGATTACGGCCGGGCCAATGGGATGATGTCGCTGGCGGAGACTGGTTCCGGCATCTTTGCCCCGCTGCTGGCGGGCGCGCTGATCGGGTTGATTGGCCTGGCCGGCATCCTGGTCGTCGATATTGTGAGCTTTGTGTTTGCCATTGGCGCGCTGCTCCTGGTGCATGTACCTCAACCGCTGGTCACCGAGGAAGGCCGCCAGGCGCAGGGCAGCTTACTTAAAGAGGCCGCCTATGGCTTTACGTATATCTTGCAGCGTCCCAGCCTGTTGGGTTTACAGATCGTTTTTCTATTAGGTAATTTCTTTGTCGGCATTCCATATGCCATCATGGCGGCGTTGATCCTGGCGCGCACCGGCAACGACGAGATGATCTTTGCGGGTGTGAATACGGCCGGCGCCATTGGCGGTGTGGTGGGTGGGCTGGTGATGAGCAGTTGGGGCGGCCCCAAACGCCGGGTGCACGGTGTGCTGATGGGTTGGCTGCTCTCCAGCCTGTTTGCTACGGTGGTTATGGGCGTGGGTCGCTCGCTGCCGGTCTGGGTGGTGTCTTCGTTCATCGGCGCTTTCTTTGTCCCGATCATTAACGGTTCCAACCAGGCTATTTGGCAGGCCAAGGTTGCTCCCGACTTGCAGGGGCGCGTCTTCTCGATCCGCCGGCTGATCGCCTGGTTCGTTTCACCGTTAGCCATGGTGATTGGCGGGCAATTGGCCGATAAGGTGCTGGAGCCTGCCATGAACCCGGGCGGCGCGCTGGTTGCTTCGTGGAGCTGGCTGGTGGGCTCAGGCCCCGGTGCGGGCATGGGATTGATGTTCGTAATTTTTGGCTTACTGGCCGGGTTGGTTTGCGCGGGCGGGTATTTCTTTCCGGTTGTGCGCAATGTCGAAAGCCTGCTGCCAGATCACCAGCAGGCGCAGGGGGCTGGGTAGCTGTGCTTCTTCGACGGATAGGCATCTGCGCGGGCGTGTGTGCCTGCCTGATGTTGGCTGCCTGCCAGGCGGCCGGCGGTTCTTCGCCGGTTTTGTCGCCCGCTTCGACCAGGGCCGCGGAGGCGCCTACCCCAACTGCTGTAGAGCCGCAAAATCTTGCGGCTCTACCCACGCTCACCCCAACGCCCACGAATATGCTGCCCACGAATTTGCCGCCAACACCCAGCCCTTCGGCCACTGCTGCCGCGCCGCAGGTATGCTCGCCGCTGGTCGACGTATCCCTTGCGGAGCTGCCCGGTATGATCAGCAATCCCTATTACCCTCCGCCGTTGGGATCGGATGATCCCCACCAGGGGGTGGATCTTAGCGACCGCCACCCCGGCAGCCAGGTTGCCCTGGCGGGGCGGGGGGTGCAGGCAGCCCTGGCGGGCCGCGTGGTTGCCCTGATCGAGGATCGTTTCCCTTACGGCAATGCGGTGTTGATTGAATCGCCCCTGGCAGATATCCCCGCGCCCTGGCTGCAAGCGCAAAACCTGCCGCAAGCGATCCCTACACTGCCGCCGCACCCTGCGCTGACCTGCCCGGACGGCCCCGAGCTGCTTTACAACCCGGATGAACGCTCATTCTATTTTCTTTATGCTCACTTGCAAAGCACGGCCGGCTTACAGTTGGGGGATACGGTAGCTTGCGGGCAGGAGCTTGGCAAAGTGGGCGACAGCGGCAATGCCCTCAACCCGCATCTGCACCTGGAAGTGCGCCTCGGTCCGGCCGGGGCAAGCTTTGCCGGCCTGGCACATTATGATAATCGCGCCACGCCGGTCGAAATGGCCAACTACTGCACCTGGCGGGTGAGCGGCTGGTTCCTGGCAGTCGATCCGCTCCTGCTGCTTTCGGCGCGGTGAGCTAAGCTGCCAGGGCAGCGATTTCCTGGTTGACTTTCACCTGCGACAGGTAGACCTGGCGAGCCGGCGGGTCTTCGATCCGCTCGGCCTGGGTTTGCATGATGCTGGCCGCTTTATCCAGGTAATCTTTTGCGGCGGGGTCTTTGGAAGCTGCCAGCACGCGGGCATGGTTCAGGTAGATTTGCTGTACTTCTTCCACGTCTTTCTGCTCTTCCAACAGATGGATGGCCCGCGCCGAAGCTTCCCGGGCGCCGTCCAGGTTATCCAATCCCAGCAATGCCTGGCTGGCGTGCGATAGATTTTCGATCAATTCGGCTTTGAGTACCAATTTTTCACAGATCTGGATGGCTGCGCCCAGCTCCTTTTCCGCCTGTTCGAATTCCTGGCGGCCCAGGGCTAACAATCCCAGGCCCTGGCGGCAGTAAGCCAGGCCGCGGTCGTTCTTGGCGACCTGCTGCCACATCTCGATCGAACCGTTCAGCCGGGCTTCGGCCTGTTCGAATTCTTGCTTGTAAATGTGGATCAGGCCCAGGTAGAACAAGGCAAAACCCTGTCCCATGATATCGTTGTTGCCCTTCTTGATCTCCAGCGATTGCTCAAACTGTTGCAAGGCTAGGTCGTACTGTCCCAGGCGCATGGTGACGCGCGCCAGGTTGGTCAGGTGGATGCCTTCCTGGAAGCGATCCTGGCGCTGGCGGGCTTGCTCCAGGGCGTAGGTGTGGCGCTCGGCAGACTGGGTGTAATGAGCTTCTTTCAGGTCTACCATGCCCAGGTACATGACGCTCCAGCACTCGTTCTTGGCATCCTGGATCTCTCGCAGCAACTGGATGGATTCTTCCAACCAGGGGCGGGCGTTGGGATAGTCGCCGATCTCGTAGGCCTTCACGCCCATCGAATACAACGCGCCGGCCTGCCCGGCTTTGTCGCCTTGGGCGCGGCGGATCTGTAGTATCTGGGAATAGTATTGGATGGCGGTGGCGTTGGCGTATTTGTCGGCCGATTTTTGGGCGGCCATTGCCAGGTATTTGAGCGCTTTTTCCTGTTCATTGCTGCGGCTGAAATGATATGCCAGCAGCTCGCAGTTTTGCTCGATGCTGTCGGCATAGAAAGCCTCCAGCATCTCGCCGATGCGCTGGTGAAGCTGCTGGCGGTTTTGTACCAGCAGGGTATCGTAAGCCACTTCCTGGACCAACGCATCTGGAAAGGCATAGGTAGAGTCGAGGACGGCTGCTGCCAGGTCGCTTTCTGCCGGGCGGACCAGCCCGCCGCGTTCCAACTGCACCACCCAAAGATCGATCTCGGCCTCGGCCTGTACCAGGTTGCGCAGCAGCTCCATGCGGAACTGCCTGCCGATGACCGACGCCACTTGCAGGGCAATCCGGGCATCTTCGGTCAGGCGGTCGATGCGCGCCACGATGGCGGCGTGCAGCGTGGCAGGAACCGTGATCTTGCTGATCTGGTCGGTCACCCGATAGAAATCCCCCTCCTGGACGACGGCGCGGCTGTCGATCAGCGAGCGCACCACTTCTTCCAGGTAGAAGGGGTTCCCGGTGGCTTTGTCGAGAATATCGCCGTGCACCTCGCCGGTGAATTCAACGCCAGGCAGCAGCTTGGCCAATAACTCGCTGCTCAGCTCCCGGTTCAACGGCGAGAGCTCAATTTCCGTGTAACGATGCGGGTAATTGCCGGCGGCCTTATCGCGCAGCTTCCAGCAGCCCTTCTCGCGCACGGCGCGGAAAATGAGGATGAACATCAGGCGGGAAGTGTCGGTGACGTGCAGCAGATGTTCGATCAATACCAGGGAGGCCTCATCGGCCCAGTGAAGATCATCCAGGGCGATCACGATCGGGTATTCTTTGGCCGCGGCAGTGAAGAATTCTGCTGCCGCCCACAGGGTTTGCTTTTGGCGCACCTTGGGGTCTTCTTTCTTGACCCAGGCCCACTCCTCGCCCAGATCCAGGCCCATCATATGCGCCAGGTAGGGCACGGCATCCATGGCGTTTTCGCCGAGCAGCTCTTCTCCCCGGCTTCCCAGGGTGTAGAGCACATCGTCTTCATTGGCATTGTCCTTCAGCTTGAGCAGGCCGCGCATCATCTGCCCGGCCATCCAGTAGCTCATCTGCTCGCTAAAGGAGAGGGCGCGCGCCTCGATCCAAAGGTAATTCTCGGCCTGCGGTTGGGCCTGCAGCCAGGTTTTGAATTCGCGCATCAAGCGCGATTTTCCCAGGCCGCTGTTGCCGATCAAGGAAACGATCTGGCCGCGCTTGTTCAAGAAGATCTGGCCGCGCTCCTTGAAGGTGTTCAGCAGAGCATCGCGCCCGGTGAGGGGCGACTCGGTGACCCCCAGGCCGCGCGTGCGGCCTACTTCATCCCGGCGGCCCAGGACAGAAAAGGTGGGAATGCGGATCTCTTTGCCTTTCACTTTGATCTCGCCACGATCTTCAAAATCGACAAAGGCGCTGACTGCTTCTTTTACCCGGCGGCTGACGTAGATCTCATCCCAAGGTGCGTTCGACATCAGGCGGGCGGCCATGTTGATATCGTCGCCCATCAGCGTATATTCCTGGCGCAGATCGGGCGCCCCGGCATTGCCGGCGAACAGGTGACCGGTGTTGATGCCGATGCGCTGTTCGAAACGAAAGACGCCGCTGGCAGTGCGCAGGGCGGCAAAGTTCTTGCGAGCGGATTCCTTCATCTCAAGCGCGGTATACACTGCTCGGACAGGATCGTCTTCATGGGCGCGCGGCGCGCCGAAGAAGATGACAATCCGGTCGCCTACTGCGTATTGATCCATGCGCGCCAGCGTGCCTTCATATTTTTCTACGATGGAGGCCATGTGGACGAAGTAACTGTTCAATTGCTGGGTGATCAAACCGGGATCGCTATCGCCGTGTTTTTCGATCAGTTTGCTGATGCCTTTGTAGTTGGCAAACATCACCGTTACCGGGCGGTGTTCGGGCGGGATCTTGGCGTCGCGCGGGTTGGTGACAATGCGCTGGATCAGCTCGTCTGACAGGTAAGGTGTCAGGCGGTTGAGGCGGTCCACCAGGTAGGTGATCTGGGCCTGGACTGCGCCTGGCGGAGGCTCCTGGATTTCGAAGCGGATGCGCGAGCCGGCTTCCAGCGGAGGCGTGTCGAGCAGCAGGCGGAAATTCTCGTCCGGTTCTTTGTTGACGGCTTCTGTCTGTGCCTGCTCGCCGAGCAGCTCGGCCACATTGCGGGTCATGGCTACTTCGGTTGGGTTGGCGTGGCCTTCGGCTGCTTCCGCCAGGTTCACGGTTTGGCCGGTGGTCACGTAGGCCATGGTGCCATTGGGGTTGAAATCGTTAGGCTGGGTGCCAATGTGCGCGGCAAAGTAGGGCCCGGCCGAAATGCCGCACTTGATCTTCAGGGAGCGTTTCTCGCCCATGGCCTCGATCTCGGCAAACTGCTCTTTCTTGAGCACCTGCTGCATGGCCAGGGCAGCCTGGGCGGCGCGCCGGGCGCTTTGCGCCATCTCATCATCGGTATCTGCTGGGAAGAGACCCAACATGGCATCGCCGCCGAACTTGAGCAGGATGCCTCCGTGATCGAACAGCACGGTGGTGAGTTCTGTGAAAAGGGAGTTGATGATGCTGGTGATCTTCTCAGCGCCGGCCTGGCCCAAGGCTTTCAATTTCTCTGAGAGCGGAGTGAACCCGGAAACATCGCCGAACAAGAACACACCCCGGTACATGTTGCCGGCAGGTTCTCCGGGCGGCTGGGGCGCTTCGATCACCGGGCGCGGCAGGTAAGTTTTGACGGTCTCGATCAGGGAAGCCAGGTGGTTGCGTACTGCTTCGAAGTCTTTGTCTTTGGGGCGGCGCTCGAGCGGCTCGTATAGTTCTGCCGTCAGGTAGCGCTTGAGAGAGGGCTGCAGCTCTTCCAAGGGGCGCGCAGGCGGAAGCTGCCCCAGGTGGTGCGCTTCATGTTGAGAACCTACCGGCATAGCTGTCGCCGGCGCAGGCTGTTCAACGGGGAAGGGGGCTGGTGTGGGCGCTGGCGCTCCAGGCTGATAACCTACTGGCATGGCTGCTGCCGGCGCTGGCGCTCCCGGTTGGTAGCTCGCCGGTACAGCCGCCTGGGAAACGTAGGCGCCGCAGTGATAGCAGAAATGCGCCTGGGGAGGCAGCAGGGTTTGGCAGTGGCCGCATACAATCCCGCTGACCAGGGATTGCCCGCAGTCCATACAGAAACGCGCTTGTGAGGGGTTGACCGCTCCACAACGAGCACACTGCATAAGAAGCCTCCTTAACCGAGAACTACTTTGCTCCTGAATAGCGCCGCGCTTGCCAGGCCATGTATAAGGCAATGGAACCGGCGACTGCTGCATTCAACGATTCCACCTGGCCGCGCATGGGCAGGCGCAAAAGAAAGTCGCATGATTGGCGCACCAATGGGCGCATGCCCTCGCCTTCGTTGCCGACGACCAGGGCCAGTGCCCCATCCAAACGGGCCGAGCCGATCTCTTGAGCCTTCGGATCGCCTTCTAACCCGGCAACCCACACATCGCGCTCTTTGAGCTGCTCAATGGCCTGCGCCAGGTTTACCTGCGCCAAAAGCAGGTGCTCGCAGGCGCCCGAAGAGGCGTTGACCACTGCCGGGGTCACGGTAGCGGTCCGTCGCAGGGGCAGCAGCACGCCATGCACGCCGACGATCTCGGCGGTACGCAGCAAGGTTCCCAGGTTTTGCGGGTCTTGCAGGGTATCCAGGATCAGGATGAAAGGCGCTTCGCCCTGGTGTTCTGCCAGTTCCAAGATGTCTGCGATATTACAATAAGGGTAATCGCCGGCTTGCAGCGCTACGCCCTGGTGACCGCTGCCAAGAGAATCTAACGCCTGGCGGGGAGGCGTTTCGACGGGTAAACGATAAGATTTTGCCAGGGCCAGGATCTGCTCGAGGCGTCCTTTTTCATGCGTTCCCTGCGCCACTCGCAGGGTGAAGAACTCCCGCCGCCGCGCTTTGAGCGCCTCGTATATTGCATTTCTTCCAAACAACCATTCGCGCACGTTGCCTCGCTGCTCCCTTCGCGCCGGGTTATTGCCAGCGCCAGATGGTGCCTTCTTTGCTGTCTTCCAGAACGATGCCCAGCTCTGACAGGCGGTTGCGGATCACATCGGAGAGCGCCCAGAGTTTTTGTTGGCGCAGCTCTCGCCGGATGGATACCAGCAGATCGATGAATGGGGCGGCTTCGGCGCTTTGCGACTTCTGCCGCTCAACGCCTAACCCCAAGACCGCCATCAGCTCGCTCAGCAGATCTTGCGCCGCGGTAATCAGGGCCGGTTGGGCGCCGTTATCACGCGCCTGGTTGGCGGCGCGTACCAGTTCGAATAAATGCCCCAACGCCCCGGCGGAATTGAAATCGTCGTCCATAGCTTCCAAGAAGCCTTGCCTGGTCGCTTCCATCTGCTCTTTCAAGCGAGCTTCTGTTTCGGCGTGACCGCTGCCCTGCTCGCTCCCCAGCGGGCGCAGTGCCTGCCGCAGGCGTTCCAGGCCGCGCTCGGCCTGTCCCAGGATGTCTTCGCTGTAGGATAGGGGGTTGCGATAGCTGGAGTTGAGCACCATCATCCGCAGTACATCCGCTTCGTGTTTTTGCAAGAATTCTTCGATCGTGATCAGGTTGCCCAGGGATTTAGACATTTTCTCTCCGGCAAGCTGCATCATACCGTTGTGCACCCAGTAACGGGCGAACGGTTTGCCGGTGATGCTTTCTGTTTGGGCAATCTCATTTTCGTGATGGGGGAAAATCAAATCGTTGCCGCCGCCGTGGATATCGATTTGCTCGCCCAGGTGGTGCAGGTTCATCGCTGAGCATTCAATATGCCAGCCAGGCCGGCCTTGCCCCCACGGGCTTTCCCAGGACGGTTCTCCGGGCTTGGCTGCTTTCCACAGGGCAAAATCAAGAGGGTTTTCTTTGCGTTCATCGATATCGACGCGCGCGCCGGCCTGCATATCTTCCAGGTGCCGTCCCGACAGGCGGCCGTAATCTCCATCTTGCGCTACCCGGAAATAAACGTCTCCATCCACCTCATACGCATATCCGCCTTCGCCCAGATCCTGGATCATCTTGATGATCTGCCCGATCTCCTGCGTGGCGCGTGGGTAAAGCGTGGCAGGCAGGATGTTGAGCTTTTGGATGTGGTCTTTGAATTCGTCGATGTATCTCTCAGCCAGTTGAACCGGGCCGATATTCCCCAACTCGTTGGCTCTGCGGATGATCTTATCATCCACATCGGTATAATTCATCACGTGTTTGATTTGATAGCCGCGATACTCCAGGTAGCGCCGGATGATGTCAAACACAAAGGCCGACATGGCATGCCCGATGTGGGCTTTATCATATACGGTTGGTCCGCAGATATACATTGTGACCACGCCCGGCTCGAGGGTTTCTAGATCTTCCTTTTGACGAGTGAGGGTATTATAAATACGGATACTCATAGTTCTCTCCAAACAATCATTTAATCGTTTTTATCAATCCGGCCGAATACCATTCGCCCGGCAGCGGTTTGCAACACCTTGGTTACCACTACGTTGGCGTGCTTGTTGAGGGAGGCGCGCCCGTCTTCTACCACCACCATGGTGCCATCATCCAGGTAGCCCACGCCTTGCCCGCTTTCTTTGCCTTCTTGGATGATCTCCACGTGCAGGCTTTCTCCCGGCAAGAAGACCAGCTTCACCGCGTTTGCCAGTTCGTTGACATTTAATACGGATACGCCCTGGATCTCAGCCACACGATTCAAGTTGTAATCATTGGTCAGGATTGGACAGCGCAGTTGGCGTGCCAGCACCACCAGTTTGTCATCGACCCCGCGCATGCCTTCGACATCGATATCGCTGATCTTGACCGGAATGGTGGTGCCTTTTTGCAGTTGAGAGAGCACTTCCATTCCTCGCCGTCCGCGCTGTCTCCGCAGGCTGTCAGATGAATCGGCAATATATTGAAGTTCATTCAGGACAAAGCGCGGGATCAACAGAGCGCCAACCAGAAAACCCGTTTGCGCAATGTCGGCGATGCGGCCATCGATGATCACGCTGGTATCGAGTAAGATGGTGCGGCTGGTACCGTTGCCCTCGCCACCCTCGCTGCTCTCTTCACCGGCTGCACTGCTCTTGGAGAAAGATCGAAACACTGCGAAAAGATCGTTCTGGCGCATCACAAATACTGAAATGCCAAAATAGCTGAACAAAAGCACGCCCAAGAATGGCAGCAGCTTCCCGAATGGGCTGGGCAGCAGGGATAGGGGGAAGGTTAGCAAAGCCGCTATTGCCAGGCCCACGATCATTCCGATCATCCCCGCGACCAGGGTTTGCGCCGAAATATGGGATAAAACCTTGCGGATGGCGCGTACCGGGCGGACGGTCATATAGGGAGTCAGGATCAAACCCACCAGTGATCCTGCCAGTCCAACCAGAACAGCGTACAATTCAACGGGCTCATTCACGGCGCGAGCCCACGAAATACCGGTATACACACCCATGACTGAGAAGATCAACAGGCCAACCAGGCGAAAAATAAATTCAGTGCTCATTTGTAACGCTCCAAAGAAAAAGATACAATATCCCCCGCCCTTCGATTTTCTTTAATCGCTTTATCCATCGACCTGGATCAAGATAAGTGCACGAAAACCAAAATAAAAATGAATAAAAGCATCAAAACAGCTGCAATGATTGACAGCCAGGCGGCGAGGCAAGAAAACGCGATAATGGCAGGTTAATTGCGATAAATTATAATTAATAATCATCATAGCATGGGCTGGATAGAACGTCAACACAAAAAGAAGAAAATTCTAAGGAATTTGGGCCCGGCAAGCATTCCTGTACTATAATCAGAACAACTCATACGCCTGTTACGGAGCAAAAAGGAGAAATCCACAATGACTGCCGTTGCCAAGACCGATGAAGAGCGTTTATATAAGCGCCGAATTCTAGCCTGGACGATGTATGACTGGGCCAACTCGGCTTTTGCCACCACCGTTATGGCGGCGGTGCTGCCGGTGTATTACAGCCAGGTTGCCGCTTCTACGCTGCCCAGCGCCGCCAGGGCGACGGCATATTGGAGCAGCGGCCTGAGCATATCTACCCTGATCATTGCTATCTTGTCTCCCATCCTGGGCACGATTTCCGACATCATGCGGGGCAAGAAGGCTTTCCTGGCAGTCTTCTGGGGATTGGGCGTGGTTGCAACCGGTTTGCTGGTGCTGGTTGGTACCGGCGATTGGTTCATGGCATCGGTCTTGTTTGTTTTGGGACGCATCGGCTTCAATGGAGCGAATGTGTTCTACGATTCACTGCTGCCGCACGTGGCGCGCCAAAAAGACCTGGACACGGTTTCGACGCGCGGCTATGCCATGGGATACCTGGGCGGCGGCTTGCTTTTAGCGATCGATGTGGTTTTGATCCAGGTATTGCCGGGCAACCTGGGAGCCCAACTGTCTTTTGTGAGTGTGGCGATCTGGTGGGCCATTTTTTCCATCCCGCTTTTCCGGCTGATCCCCGAACCTGTCACTGCCGGCGTTCCGAGAGAAAAAGGTACCGGCGTGCTCGCGGCCAGTTTCAGCCGCCTGGCTGAAACACTGCGCGATATCCGCCAGTACAAAGAACTTTTCAAGTTCGTGCTGGCTTTTTTGATCTATGCCGATGGCATCGGCACGATCATCGAATTGGCTGCCATTTATGGCGCTGAGTTGGGCCTGGGTTCGGTGGAATTGATCCTGGCGCTGCTGTTGGTTCAATTTGTGGGTATACCTTACAGCCTGATCTTTGGGCAATTGCCGAACCGCGCCGCCAAGCGCCGGCCGTTTTTCCTGGCTTTTATCATCTTGAACGCCATCCTGCTGCCAGTGATGGGGATCGCAGGTAGATTCCTGCTGCCGGTTTCGGTCACCGGTATCTCTCCGCAGCCGTATCAGAGCACCGCTCTTTTTGTCGGTCAAGGTACTTATGCTGTTGACAACCCTCTTTTTAGCTATCGCGGTGATTGGCAGCAGCAGATTGTTTCGCCGGAACAATCCGGCGAAGATGCAGCCGAGGCGTACCGGGTCTCGTCTCAATTGGGTGATCAAGTTGAGTTTCCCTTTCATGGGCAGCAAGTGCGGTTGACTTTCAGCATGGGGCCGGAGCATGGCGTGTGGCAAGTGCTGGTTGATGAAAGCCCGCTGCTGGATCCGGAAACAAACATGCCGTTGGCGATAGATTTATATTCGGCCACACCCCGCTATGCTGTTGAAGAGACCATCTCGGTGCCGGCGCCCGGAGAACACCGGCTTATCTTGCGCAGCGCCGAGGCAAATGCGCAAAGCCAGGGCAACCTGGTTGCTTTGACGAGCGTGCATGTGCTGGTGCCCAAACGCTCCTCGCAGCTAGGGGTTATTTTTGGTGTGGTTGCCGGCGCGCAGTTGCTGATCCTGGCAATTGCTTATGTTATCGGGCATCGTTGGTTTGCTGGCCTGGTAGATTATTTTGATACCAAACGCAGTGTGATACTGGCGCTCTGTATCTATATTGTAGTATCTGTGTGGGCCTTCTTTCTCGATTCCACCCTCGAATATTGGTTCCTGGCCTGGATGATCGCTACGGTGCAGGGGGGGAGCCAGGCCCTCAGCCGCAGCCTGTTCTCAACGCTAGCGCCGGCTGCCAAGAGCGGGCAATTCTTTGGTTTGTTCGGCGTGATGGAGAAGTTCTCGGCAATTTTTGGGCCGTTGGTTTTTGCCCTGGTCGCAACCAGGTTCAACAACAGCCGCCCGGCGATTTTGAGCATCGTAGTCTTCTTTATTGTCGGTGCGCTGGTGCTGTGGCGGGTCAATGTGGCGGAAGGTCAGCGCCTGGCTAAAGAGGAAGATGCGGCCTTTTTCCAGGGAGCGGCTCCTGAATGAAGCCTGACCGCGCCGCCGCCCCAGCCGCGTTAACCGGGCCAGAGCGCAGCCGGTACGTGCGCCAGATGTTCTCCCGCATCGCCGCCCGCTATGACCTGATGAATCGCCTCATGACCGCCGGGCAGGACATTGCCTGGAGGAAAGAAGTGATCCGGCGGGCGAGGCTGGCCGGTGGGAACTTGCTGCTCGACCTGGGCGCAGGCACGGGCGACTTATCTCGCGAAGCGCTGCGTCAGTCTCCAGGCTGCCGTCCCATTGCGGGCGATTTTACGCTTGAGATGATGCGGGTCGGCCGGCTGAGCCATGAACGACCCGATCAGCCCATTCATTTCCCGGCCTGGTGTGGATGCGACGCTTTGAATTTACCGTTCCCTGCCCAAACGTTTCAGGCGGTTGTGTCTGGTTTTTTGATGCGCAATGTGGCCGATGCGCGCGGCGCGTTGGCCGAACAGCGACGGGTGCTAAAACCAGGCGGGCGCATCGTTATCTTGGATACCACCCGGCCGCGGCAAAGCTGGCTATCCCCTTTGATCTCTGTGTATCTCCACAAAATTATTCCCGGCCTGGGCAGGCTGCTGACCGGGGAGGCCGAAGCATATCAATATCTGCCCGATTCCACGGAAGCCTTCTTGAGTGCCGAAGACCTGGCAGATCTCTTGAAAGCGGTTGGTTTTTCACAGGTTGGTTTTCGCCGCCTGATGTTTGGCGCGGTTGCCATCCATTGGGCTCAGGAGGCGGTATGATCCGGTCACAACGTTTGGTGGTAGGTATTTCCGGTGCTTCTGGCGCCATCCTGGGGATCCGCTTGTTGCAGGCGCTGCGGGGAACCGAAATTGAAACGCACCTGGTTCTTTCTCCGGCTTCTCAAACCACTATCCAACAAGAGACCGATTGGAAGATTGACGATGTGCGCTCACTGGCTTCAGTCAACTATGGTTTCACCGATCTCGGGGCTGCGATCTCTTCGGGATCGTTCGCAACGATGGGGATGGTCGTTATCCCCTGTTCGGTCAAGACGCTTTCCGCCGTTGCTCACTCGTACAGTGCGAATCTCCTGGTGCGGGCGGCCGATGTGACGCTGAAAGAAGGCCGCCCCTTGTTGTTGGTGGTGCGGGAGTCGCCCTGGCATTACGGTCACCTGCGCCTGATGCAGCGGGTTGTTTGCAGCGGCGCCATCATCTTCCCTCCCGTTCCCGCTTTTTATACCCACCCTCAGACCGTAGACGACATCGTAGATAATATTGTGGGGCGCGTCCTGGCGCGTCTGGGGCTCGATAACGATCTCTATCAGGCCTGGCAAGGCACCCCCAACGGTTCATGAAAATGCGCCCGGCTCTCGAAGAATTCCTGGCTTTATCGACCATGGCTCTTGCCACGGTGAATTCCGATGGGCTGCCGCATGCCGCGCCGGTGTACTTTGTCGCGGCCTGGCCTGGCGAGGCGCACTCTCCGAAGTTGTACTATTTTTCGCAGGCAGGCAGCCGGCACAGCCAGGATAGTATCGCCCGGCCGATTATCGCGGCTGCCATTTACCCCCAGGTCGAAGACTGGCAGGAAATTCGCGGCTTGCAGCTGCGCGGCAAAGTGCGCCAGGTTTTGCGCGGCGACGAATGGGATCATGCCTGGCAGGCATACCGGACGAAGTTTCCCTTTGTAGCTGCGCTGAAAACCGTGGTGGCGCGCAATAGTTTCTATGTATTGGAGCCGGTGTGGGTGCGGCTGGTCGATAACCGTCGGGCCTTTGGCTTCAAACAGGAGTGGTCCTTCGATGAATGATCCATACGCCTCGCCGGAACTGGCCAGGGCGGCGCTGCGCGGAGAGCCGTCTTACGTGTGGCGCGCCGGGCAGGAACGCCGCTTACAGATGATCCTGGAAGCCGCCGGTGACCGCGTCCGTGGAAATGTGCTGGAAAATGGCTGCGGCGTTGGGATGTATGTCGAGCATTTGTCACAATATGGCGATGGGATCTTTGGATTGGAGTACGAATTCGAACGCGCTGGGCAGGCCGGCCAGCGTTCGAGCCTGGTGGTGTGCGCGGCAGGTGAAGCGCTGCCATACCCGAGCCGTTTTTTCGACCTGATCCTCAGTCACGAGGTATTGGAGCATGTTCAGGCGGACAACCTGGCCGTCCAGGAAATGGTGCGGACCCTGCGTCCCAGCGGGCGGATCGTGTTGTTTGTGCCGAACCGAGGATACCCATTTGAGACCCACGGTATCTATTGGCGCGGCCGCTATCGCTTTGGCAATATTCCGCTGGTGAATTACTTGCCGCGCCGCCTTCGAGACCGTTTTGCGCCGCATGTGCGTGTTTATACCGGGCGCGACCTGGAGAAGTTATTCGCCGGTTTACCGGTGCGCTTCGTCTCGCGAACGATCATCTTCGGTGCCTATGATAATATTATCGCCCGCTTGCCGCGCCTGGGGCGGGGGTTGCGGGCGATCTTACAGTGGCTTGAAAAGACACCCCTCAGGATCTTGGGGCTGTCGCACGTGTGGGTTATCGAGCGGGTGAGATAGGTTTACGGAAATCGTAGATGCCGTTCTCATGGCTCCAGTGGTTGTTGCAGGCCGGACACACCAGGGGATGGGCCGCTATGTCTGGCAGCGGCTCCTGGCAGAGCGGGCAGGCAAAGAAGCCCTGGGATGCGGTTGGCGTCTCTCCTGCCGCCCGGCAGCGAGCGAACACGCTGGGAGAAAGCTGCCACCAATTTCCGCTGAGCTGAGCCAGTGCATCCATACTTACCAGCAGCCGCAGAGGCAACCGGCGCTTGAGCGTTTCTGTGCGGAAATGTGACACGGTCAACTGGCGCTCGACCTCGAAGCCCTGCCCTTGTAACCAGGTTCGCACCGTCTGGGGGTGAAAGTCGAAATTCAGTTTGGTGAATTCGAAAGGCTCCGGCGTAAAAGGGCTCCAGGATTGCCGTCCAAGCCAGTAGCGCAGGATTGCCTTCAGGTTTTGTTTGTTGGCAAACTCCAGGATGAAGGCGCCGCCCGGCTGTAGAACCCGGCGAACCTGCCCCAGTGCCAGCGGCGCATCTGCCATGTGGTGCAGCACCCGGATCATGGTGGCGGCATCGAACAATCCCGGCACAAACGGCAGGCGGTATGCATCGGCTGCCACGTAAATATAACGATCGTCGTTTTCCAAACCGCCGTTATTTCCCAGGTGTTCCCTGGCCTGTTCGAGTTGAGTATAGGAATAATCCAACAAAACCACTTGGCGGTAGCCCTGGTAGCGCGGGGTATTGCGCCCGGCTCCTGCGCCTATCTCCAGCAGCAAACGACCCTGGGAGGGCAGTAAACGCCGCAGTGCCACAGCTTCCACCTGGTCTTCGTATTGCCGCTTGCCCTGGTCCCAGAAGGAAGCCTGGTAATCTGAGCCCTCGTAATCACAGATAGGGGGAGTGTTGTTGGATACGATCTCAGGCAAAGCGGAGCTCCTAAACGCCATCTTCGTTCAGACGCTGCTGGTCGTAACCGCGCCCGATGCCGCAGTAGGAAAAGCCCATGAGCGCCATCATGGCTGGATCATAAATGTTGCGCCCATCGAAGACCACCGGTTGGCGCATGCTCTTGTGGATCCGTTCCAAATTCAATTGCTTGAATTCATTCCATTCGGTCATAATCATCAGTGCATCGCAGTTCTCTGCCAGCGTGTAGGGATCGGCTATCATTTGAATTTTGGGAAGCACAGCTTGGGCGATATCCATTGCCACGGGGTCGTACGCGCGCACCTGCGCCCCACCCGCCAGTAAAGCCTCGGCGATGGTGATGGAGGGGGCATCGCGCATATCGTCCGTGTTGGGTTTGAAGGACAAACCCAACAGCCCAATGGTTTTCCCTTCTAAGCCGCCGAGCATTTGGCGAATCTGGTTAACAGCCATCATGCGACGATCATCGTTGATTGCCATGACCGTTTCTAGTAATTGAGGGTGACGGCCTTTTTCGGCAGCCATGTAGGCCAGCGCTTTGACATCTTTTGGAAAGCAAGAGCCGCCATACCCTATGCCTGCATCCAGAAAAGCAGACCCGATGCGTTTGTCATATCCCATTCCAGCCGCCACCTCTTTAACATCCGCACCCAGCGCTTCGCAGATGTTGGCGATTTCGTTAATGAATGAGATTTTGGTCGCCAGGAAGGCGTTCGAAGCATATTTGATCATTTCTGCAGTGCGCAGGTCGGTAATAACGATGGGCGCCCGCAGCGGTAGGTGTAGTTGAGCGACTTTTTCTGCGGCTTCACGATCTAGCGAGCCTAACACGGTGCGGTGCGGCTGCATAAAATCGCTGATCGCAGAGCCTTCGCGTAAGAATTCTGGGCATGAGACCACCGAAAACGGGATCGGCTCAAGCTGGTGACGCGCGACGATCTCTGCCACCCAATCGCCGGTGCCTACGGGTACGGTCGATTTGTTAATAATGATCAGCGGATGGGTCATATTTTCGGCAATAGAGCGAGCAGCAGTTTCAACATAGCGTAAGTCTGCCTCTCCATCGACGCCGGAAGGCGTTCCAACCGCAATGAAGGCATATTCGGTGTCATGCAGGGCTTCCTGGTAAGATGTGGTGAACAAAATTCGCCTGGCTTTCATATTTCGCACGACCACTTCTTGCAAGCCTGGCTCATAGATCGGCATGATGCCATTCTCTAGCCCTTTGATCTTGTCTTCATTAATATCAAGAGCTAAGACTCGATTGCCCAGATCTG
>CAZVRZ010000046.1:0-10378 GCA_964629965.1 uncultured Anaerolineaceae bacterium | reverse complement strand
CCCTACCCCTATCACACAGATGCGTTTCATATTCGAAGAACCTCCAATAGGATTTTTGCCCATCATTGCGCTTTGCCGAGCGGGCAAACCGCTATAATCTTATCATAAGATGCACGATGTGCAGTTGTCTTGATAACAATCATCTTACCCAGATTATATTTTCTCTTGCAAATTAGCCAATTTTACTCTAAAATAGGGGGGATAATTCTTACCCATAAAATATATAAACGGAGTTTGTTATGCAGATCACAAGACAGGCAGATTATGCCGTACGAGCAATGGTATATCTTACACAGTTAGGCTCAGAGCGCCGTGCTTCCACCAGCCAGATTGCCAAAGAAAAACAAATACCAGCTTCCTTCCTGGCGAAGATCGTTTCGCAATTGTCTGTGGCGGGGTTGCTGCATACTTCGCGTGGCGCGCGCGGGGGCGTTGCGCTCGCCAAGCTGCCGACTGATATCTCGTTATTGGACGTGGTCGAGGCGATCGATGGACCGATCCTTTTGAATGACTGCGTAGGCGAAAATAATGAATGTGTCTTCGGTGATGAATGCCCGATGAAACCTGTGTGGTGCGATGCACAGCGCGAGCTGGTTCATCGGCTGGGCAGCACGAACTTTGGTTATTTTGTGCAGGCGGCCTCTACTGGCGATTAATTTCAACCTGAGCCCTGTTGACCCATAGATTCCAACCTGAGTCCTGGGCCTGAGCCCTGAGCCCTGGGAGAGATATAAAGATGATGCTCGGTATTCGGATGAACCGTGAACTGGTGTGCGTCTTGACGAATGGGCTGATTGTCCTGGATTGGAGCGATGGCAGGGCCATTGATTTGATCAATCGCGAGTTCGTTGCTTTCCGGGCAAATGATTATGGCCATGCTGTTCAAGACGCCGAATTGGATATGCTCAAGCGGATGGGAAGCCTGACGGGGTACGATCAACATTATGTTTATATTACGTCGCTTCCTGACTCTACGGATCGTTGATGAAATGTATCTCTCGATGTTCCTTTACTATCCCTTCCTGATGTTGCCTGGAAGGGATTTTGTCTTTGTTAAGGAGGTTCTATGACTGGGTCAAGAATCGTACGCGCACCGCGAGGTGCTCAATTGACATGTAAATCATGGCAGATCGAGGCTGCTTACCGCATGATCCAAAACAACCTGGATCCGGAGGTTGCCGAGCGGCCTGCCGACCTGGTGGTATATGGCGGCAGGGGCCAGGCGGCGCGCAGTTGGGAAGCTTTTGATGCGATTTTGTCTGCTCTCCAAAACCTGGAAGTGGACGAAACACTGCTGGTTCAATCCGGCAAACCGGTGGCTGTCTTTCGTACCCATGCAGATGCACCGCGCGTGCTGATCGCAAACTCAAACCTGGTGCCTCACTGGGCCACGCAGGAACATTTTGACGAGTTGGCGCGCAAGGGATTGATCATGTACGGCCAGATGACGGCGGGTTCCTGGATCTATATCGGCACTCAGGGTATCTTGCAAGGCACCTACGAAACGCTGGTTTCGCTGGCGCAGCAGCGCGGTTGGAATTCGCTGCGGGGTAAGTTTGTGCTGACTGCAGGCTTGGGCGGTATGGGCGGCGCACAGCCTCTGGCGATCACCATGAACGAGGGCGTTGGTTTGATCGTGGAAGTGGATCCGGAGCGCGCCCGGCGCCGTTTGGAGATCGGTTATGTGGATGTGGTGGTGAATACCCTGGAAGAGGCCATGACGCTGGTAGAAGAAGCCTGCCAGAGCCGGCTGCCCAAATCCATTGGCTTAATTGGCAACGCGGCCGAGGTCTATTCAGAATTGGCGCTGCGCGGCGTCACGCCGGACGTGGTCACCGACCAGACTCCGGCGCACGATGTGCAAATGTATATCCCTGCCGGGTTGAGCGTGGAAGGCGCTGCTGCCTTGCGCAGCCGGGATGCAAAAGAGTATGAACGCCGCTCGATGCATTCCATGGCGCGCCATGTGGAGGCTATGTTGGAGTTTCAACGCCGCGGCGCGGAGGTGTTTGATTATGGCAATAACCTGCGGCAGCGCGCCTTTGATCATGGTGTGAAAAATGCGTTCGATTTTCCCGGCTTTGTACCTGCCTATATCCGGCCTTTATTCTGCGAAGGGAAAGGGCCTTTCCGCTGGGTAGCATTGTCCGGCGACCCGCAGGATATTTACCGCACCGATGAAGCCGTGATGGAACTGTTTCCTCAGGATGAGCATTTGCACCGCTGGCTGCGCATGGCGCGCGAAAAGGTGCCCTTCCAGGGCTTGCCGGCGCGTATTTGTTGGTTAGGTTATGGTGAGCGCGCCGCGGCCGGCCTGGCTTTCAATAACCTGGTCGCAGCGGGTGTGGTGAAGGCTCCCATCGTGATCGGCCGCGACCACCTGGATGCCGGCTCGGTGGCCTCGCCCAATCGCGAAACAGAAGGTATGCGAGACGGCAGCGACGCGATCAGCGATTGGGCGATCCTCAACGCCCTGATCAATGCGGTGGGCGGAGCCACCTGGGTTTCCTTCCATCACGGCGGCGGGGTGGGCATTGGCTACAGCCAGCATGCCGGGCAGGTCATCGTTGCCGATGGCAGCCCAGAAGCAGCCCGGCGCTTAGAGCGCGTCCTCACCACCGACCCCGGGATGGGCATTGTCAGGCACGCAGACGCAGGCTACCCGGCAGCCATCGAGGCCGCCCGGCGGCATGGCGTAAAGATGCCGATGTTGAAATAGCCCGTTTTACCCGGCGTTATCTGGGTTGTAATTTTCGATGTCGGGCACCTTTCCGACCAATTCTTGCGGCTTGTGGATCAAGATGGGCAGGTGCTGCGGGCAGATCCAGTATTCTTTTCCCTTGAATTTAAAGGGCAGTAAGGGAACAATTTCTTCGCTTGCTTCGCAGTAGATACAATGGAGTTCCAGGCTGATCATTTCTTTGATTCCTGTGCGGTCTTCGCGCTTGTTGAATGTGCGCCGCGCCTGCCTTTCGGTTTTTCATCCGGCTCGGTTCTTCCATGATACGTTGGGGCAGTGATCGCCAGGTTGGTACACAGGCGCTTGTCTAGCATGCGGCTGCGCAGGCGCGGATCGATCTCTTCCAGCTTATCGGTGGTGGTGATGACGGTCGGCAGTTCGGCGTTGTAACGGTAATTGAATAATTGGTACAGTTTTTCTCGCACCCAGGGAGTCATAGATTGGGTGCCCAGGTCATCCAGGATGAGCAGGGGAGCCGTGCGCACCTCCTCGAAGCGCCGGTCCAGGGTGGTACTGCTGTTGGGACTGAACGCGGCTCGCAGGTGATCCATCAGGTCTGGCACCACCACGAACAGCGGCGGCAGGCCCAGGTCGGTGCGGTAGTTGGCGATTGCCGCAGCCAGATGAGTTTTCCCGCAGCCATATGCGCCCAACAAGACCAGCCAGCCTCGCGGCCGCTCGGCAAAGTCATGCGCAATCCGATATGCTTTTTCCAGGTTTTCTATATGCGAGCGTTCCAATCCTTCGTCTCGGCGGCTGTCAAAGGTGGCAAAGGTTTGCCTGCTCAGAAGCGCCAGGGTAGAATACTCCGACTGGCTGGCGATGTCGGCTGGGTTGCGAAAGTCCGGTGCCTGGATCAACGCCCGGGTGACCATCTGTGGATCTTGCAGGCGCGAGCGGATGCGCCCTTCGATCTCCTCCAGCATCAGGTTGGTGGTCACTACCAACGGCAGCCCGTTGATGTAGCGGTAATTAATGATCTGGAAGAGTTTCTCCTGTGCCCAGGCGGTCGCATTTTGAGTGCCGAAATCGTCGAGGATCAAAAGTTCTGCCCGGCGGATGTTTTCGAAACGTTCTTCAAAGGTCTGGTCCGTATTGCCATAGGCGAAGCGCAGCATGTCCAACATGTCGGGGACGGTGATGAAGAGGGTAGGCACCCCTATCTCGACGGCAAAATTAGCGACCGCTGCCGCCAGGTGGGTTTTGCCACAGCCATAGCCGCCTTGCAGCAGCAGCCAGCCTTTCAATTGGCCGGCAAATTGCCTGGACTGGTTGTAAGCCGCCTCCAGGGAAGCGGCCTGGGCAGGGGCTAAGCCAATATGACCGCGCGCTTCGAAAGTTTCGAAGGTCAGGTGGCGCAGTTCTTCCAGGTTGCTCATGGCAAACAGGCGTCCGTAAACCTGCTGGCGAATCTGCCCCTGGCGGCAAACACAGGTTTCCAGCTTGCCAAAATCCGGGTGTCCCACCGGCAGGTCGCGGCGCAAATATCCCACTCCGCTGCAATGTGGGCAAGCCGGGTCGCCGGGCAGATCCCAGGCGGCTGCGCCCTCAGTGTTCGATGAAGTCGGCGAATTCGTCTTCGATGTATCGCCGGCCATCTTTCTCAGTGTTTCGTCGATCTTGCTCATCTCTTCCCTTTTCCTTCCAGGAGCGCAAAATGGCAGCCACATAGCGCCAGTTGCGTGCATTCTTTTCAACAGCAATTCGCACTGCGTCCTCGAGCCAATCGGGCGGGTATTCGGCTTCGGCCTCGCGCAGCGTCTCGGCGATCATGGGCGTGAGAGGCCCAATGTGTTCTTCGTAAAGGCGGTAAACGTTGGGACGTTCCTGGTCCAGCCGGATGGAAACCTGGTGGGTGGCGGATGGTCGCCACTTGCCGGAGCGAATGGCTTCGATGGCGGTACGCCCCTTGGGAGTGTTTAGAAAATAATAGGTTCTTTTGTCATCTTCGCCCACGAATTTGTCGCCCTCGAATTGGCTGCCTGCCATCACGGCGCGCAGCAGAACGCCGCGCCCGGCGGCGCGCTCCAGCGCATCGTCCAGGGCTGCACCGGCAATACGCTCATTCTCCCCCAACCCCTGCATAAAGCACTCATCGGCCAGGAAATCTTCTCTTTGCAAGAAACGGAAACGCCCTTCCATGCGGCTGATGCGCCAAAAGGCATACAAGGTGACCTTCAGTTCGCCCAGGTGATCGATCTCGGTGAGCAGCTCGGTGAAGAACTGAGCCGGGATGGGAGTCAGGCGGGCTTTGCTCTCGGTGAAACCGTCAAAAGGAGACATGCGCTTCCTATTTGATCTGTGAGAGATCGATATGCTGGGTGGCCGCGTTCTCGAACTTGGCCAGGTTATTGCGGAATACCATTTCAACGCTGCCCACCGGTCCGTTGCGGTGCTTGGATATTTTGATCTGGGCAATATTTTGCCGCAAGGTATCCTTTTCGTACATTTCGGGACGGTTGATGAACATGACCACATCGGCATCTTGTTCAAGCGAGCCCGATTCGCGCAGGTCGGAGAGTTGGGGTTCTTTATCGGCGCGCTGTTCCACCGCACGCGATAGCTGTGCGGCTGCCAGCACCGGCACGTTCAACTCACGCGCCAGGACCTTCATATTGCGAGAAATGAACGACACTTCTTGCACACGGTTCTCAGTTCGGGTACCGCTGCCCATTAATTGGATGTAATCTATCAGCACCAGGTCCAGGTGATATTCCATATGCAGGCGGCGGCACTTGGTGCGCAGTTGCAGCGGCGTCAGGCTGGCTGTGTCGTCCAGGAAAATGTGGGTGGAACTGAGCACTTCGATGGCATGCACGAACAAGGGCCATTCATCTGCGTTCAGCTTGCCTGTGCGCAGGCGATGGGTATCGATGCCGGTCTCTTGCGAGATCAAACGCTGCACCAATTGTTCGTTGGACATTTCGAGCGAAAAGATGGCTACGTGTTTCTTGTGAGTCTGGGCTGCATTTTTCGCCGCCGAGAGCATGAAAGCGGTTTTCCCCATGCCCGGGCGACCGGCGATAATGATCAAGTCAGAAGGTTGGAACCCGCCCAGCAGTTTATCCAGGTCGATGAAGCCGGTGGGAACACCGAACATATCTTCGTCGCGCTGTGAAAGCTGGTCTACCCGGTCGTAGTATTCGCTCAAGACCTCCGAAATAGGCTGCATATCGCGCGTCATGCGGCGCTCGCTGACTCCAAAAACGGCCTGCTCGGCCTGATCCATCACGGTATCCACGGTCTGGGCTTCATCGTACGCCAGCTTGGCGATCTGGTTGGCGGCCTCGATCATGCGGCGGCGGATGGCGGTATGTTCGATATTTCTGCCATACGCCTCGGCGTGCAAAGAAGTGGGCACATTGTTGATCAAAGCGGTGAGATAAGCCGGCCCGCCAATTTCTGCGAGCTGGTTGGCGCGTTCCAGATCATCGGTCACAGTCAAGATATCGATGGGGGTGCGGGTATCGTGCAGGCGGGTGAAGGCTTCCCAAATCCAACGGTGGCGATGGATATAAAAATCATCTGACTTCAGGAATTGGGCAACATCGTAATAAGCCTCTGGGTTGATCAAAATAGCACCCAGGACGGCTTCTTCGGATTCCCGGCTGTTGGGCACGGACTGGGGTGCAGCCGGCGCAGCTTCTTCGAAATAGGACTCATTGCTCATAAATCACCCTGAATACAGATCATATGCCAGCAATCGGAGAGGTTAACATGGCGCCGGCTCAACTGCGCTCCGGCGCCTGCGCCTGGCAAGCTTACCGCGCTGCCTGCACGCTGGCGCAAAATCTCATCGATAGGTTATTTTTTATCGTCTTCTTCTGGTTTCGGCTTATCCAGATCATCAAAATCGAGCTTTTCCAGAAAATCCTCGAAGATCGATAGGCGCTCATCTCCTTCCTGGGCCGGCTTTTCTGGCTTTTGCGGCGTGCTGGGTTGTGCGCGCAGATCTTCTTCGGGGAGAATGCCGGCCGCGTCCAGGACGGAACGCGCCACGTAGATTGGCACGTGTGCTCGCACTGCCAGCGCCAGGGCATCGGAAGGGCGCGAGTCGATATTGATGATGCGGCCATCGGCCTCGGCAACGATATTGCCGTAATAAGTGTCGTCGCGCAGCGCGACCACTTCCACTCGTAGGATGCGCGCATTCAAAGTGGTAAAGACGTTTTTCAGCAAATCCCAGGTGATCGGCCGAGAGATTTCCACTTCTTGCAGCGCTAGCGTAATGGCTTCGGCCTCGTAGACGCCAATCCAGATTGCCAGGTAGCGTTCAGCGTGCAGTTCGCGCAAGATCACGATTCGCTGCTGGGAGATCAGGCTGACGCGAATGCTGTCAATCGTTACCTCAACCATTTCCGCCATCAATTACCTCCAAACATCAGGGAAGTCACTGTATGTATTCTAACATGGGCAGGGCTGAGATGCAAACCAAAAACAGGCAAGGTAAGTTAATGTTAAAAGAATCCCCCTTTTTCCATTGCGATCTTTTAAGATTACGGTATAATACCCGCAGGATCACATCGCCAAGCAGGGGATTGAGATCGATTTGATGAAGCCGAAGACAACAGGGTAACAGGGATGAAAGCCAGGATCTTATGGATTGAGGGTAAGCGGGCCAACGGCCCGTTGTTTATACCCAGTCTCAGGAAAAAAGAATACAGGGTTGAGGTCGTGGCGACTGGCAGCGCAGCGATCGAGATTTTGGCGGATCTCGACCCAGACCTGGTGGTAATCAATGCGGCCTCGATGCGCAGCAACGGCAAAAGGATCTGTCGGGAGTTGCGCACCAAGATCGAAAGCCTGCCCATTGTGGTCATTTTGGACGAAGGCCAAACCTTGAGCGGGGAACCTTGCGCCAATGTGGTATTGAATCTGCCTTTTACGTCGCGCAAACTCATGAACCGGATCATCCCGCTGCTGCCCAGCGACGAAAAGAACCTGCTTTTTGCCGGGCCAATACGCCTGGATCTGCAGAATCACAAAGTGCGTTGCCAGGGACGCGAAGCGCGCTTGACGCCGCGCCTGGTCAATTTGTTGCAAGCGTTGATGGAGCATCCCGGCGAGGTGGCAGAGCGAGCATCGCTCTTCTGCCGGGTTTGGAATACAGAATACACCGGCGATACCCGCACACTGGACGTGCATATCAGTTGGCTGCGCCAGGCTATTGAAGAGGATCCGCGCAAGCCGCGCTTCCTGAAGACCATCCGCGGCATGGGCTATCGCCTGGATACTTAACGCGACAGTTCGCTCTCGATCACCTGTTGAAACGTTTCAAACGATTGCGCACCAACCACCGCCTGGCCATTGATCACAAAGCTGGGCGTGCTGCGCACGCCCAGTGATTGGGCAAAACTGGTTTGCTGGCTGACCTCTTGTGCATATTTCCCAGAATCCAGGCAGGCGTCAAACGCTTTGGCATCCAATTCCATGTCGGCGGCGAAACGTTTTAGATTGTCTTTGGTGAAATCTTGCTGGTCTTCGGATGCCAGTTGTTCAAACAGGTAATCGTGATATTCCCAAAAAGCATTCTGTTCGCCGGCGCATTCACTGGCCTCGGCGGCGTAGCCCGACTCATCGCCCAGGAAGGTGAAATGCATGTATCCGAAGCGCACTTTTCCTGTCTTGATATATTCTTCGAAAAGCTGGCTGCCTGCCTTGCTGGCAAACACGCCGCAGTAGGGGCATTGAAAATCGCTGAATTCGATCATCGTAACTGGCGCATCGGGGTTGCCGGTGAAATGCTTGGTTGCCGCGACCACAGCCGCCTGTAACTCCTGGCGACTGGCTGCCTCTTGGGGACTGCCATCTTGCGCCGGGGAAGGCGCTTGCGTTGCGCCGGCTGAACTGGTCGGCGCGGCTGCGATTGCCGTAGGCTGCGCCGGGGGTTTATCGATCAGCGGGCGGACAAAATATCCCGCCAACAGTCCCACCAACAGCATGACTAGCGCAGCGATCGGCGTGGCCCAAGACTGGACCACGATGGTCAGCGCGGGAGATGAACGGGTTTCCTCTGCAGGGGTCTCGACGGGATCTGCCATGTGAGGGTATCTATTTCTTCTTCAGGATGACACGGGCATCGACCACCTTCAGGCCTTTGCCTTCTTCGTACACCAGCACCGGGTTGGCGTCCGTCTCGGCGACTTCATCGCGCAGCTCATAGATCATGCTGGAATATTTGCAGATCAAATCTGCCAGCGCAGCCCGGTCGCGAGGCGCTTCGCCGCGGGCGCCGGCCAAGATGGCCACGCTGCGGATCTCATTGATCATATGGGTCACCTGTCCCATGGTCACCGGCGCCACGCGGAAGGTGACATCTTTGAGAACCTCAACGAAGATGCCGCCCAGGCCAAACATAACCGTTGGGCCAAAGGTGGGGTCGTTGATCGAGCCAACGATCACTTCGGTGCCGAGAGGAGCCATTTCTTGCACAGCAACGCCGCGGATGTCTGCGTCTGGTTTATAGGCCTTGCAGTTTGAAAGGATCGTCTGGTAGGCGGCCCGAACGCCGGCCTCGTCCTTGATGTTGACCTTCACGCCGCCCGCATCCGATTTGTGGATGATATCGGGGGAGACGATCTTCATCACGATCGGGAAACCGGTCTTTAATGCCAAGGTCACGGCTTCTTCTTCGCTCGAGGCGAGGTTGATCTCGGTCACCGGCAGGCCGTAAGCGGCAAAGAGTTTTTTAGCTTCGATCTCGGTTAAGGCCGTACGCCCATCGGCACGCGCTTTGGCGATGATCTTGCTAGCGGCAGTGGAACTGCCTGGAATGTGGACCTCGTCGGTGCCGTTGAGATTCAAGCGGATGTTGTTGTACTCGCGCAGGGCAGCCAGGCTGTTCATGGCCTGGTCGGGGGCGGGGTAAGCGGGAATGCCGTTGTCCACCAGCCACTGCATGGCCTGGTTGCAGCGTGTGCCGCCGACCATCGAAACAACCACCGGCCGGTCATCCTTGACGCCGGCGTCATCGATGGCTTTCTTGATCGACTGGGCGATTTCGACGGGATTGGTAATGGCAGTTTCGCAATAGAGCACCACCAAGCCATCCGTCCAGGGATGTGCATAAGCGAAGTTGACCGATTCGTAATACCACTCGTTGCCGGCCATGCCGGTCAGGTCAACCGGATTCTTGGCGGAGCCATAGGCGGGCATGTGCTTTTTGAGCTCTTCTTGCACATCCTCCGGGGCAAATTTCAATGGGATGCCGTACCGTTCGGCCGCATCGGTCGCCAGGACGCCTACACCGCCGCCATTAGTGATGATCAGCACATTCTCTTTGCGCAGCGGGGGCTGCAGGGAAAGCGCCAGGGTGCGATCGAAGAGATTGTTCAGATCGGACGCCTGGACGACGCCTGCCTGCTGGAAGGCCGCGCCATATACTTTCGCCGCGCCAGCTAGCGACCCGGTGTGGGAGGCGGCTGCGGCTGCCCCGTGGGCCGAAACGCCTGCTTTGAGGGCGATGATCGGCTTGGTGCACTTGCGGCTAGCATCGATGAACTTGCGCCCGTCCTTGAAGCCTTCGATGTATAGGCAGATGCAGGATGTGTTCTTATCTTCGTTAAGCCAGGTGATCAGGTCGGCAAAGTCAACGTCTGCCATGTTGCCGATAGAGATCATCTTATCGAAACCCACCTT
>CAZVRZ010000045.1:2916-36099 GCA_964629965.1 uncultured Anaerolineaceae bacterium | reverse complement strand
GCTAAAATCTTAGTAATAACGCCAGCGCCGACGGTCAGACCGCCTTCGCGGATGGCGAATTTGGAACCTTGCTCCAGGGCGACCGGAATGATCAAATTGACTTCCATGTTCACGTTGTCGCCTGGCATAACCATTTCAACGCCTTCCGGCAGCTTGATATCGCCGGTCACATCCATGGTGCGGATGTAGAACTGCGGCCGGTAACCACTGAAGAATGCCTTGTGGCGGCCGCCTTCTTCCTTGCGCAGCACGTACACTTCGCCCATGAACTTGGTGTGCGGGGTAATGCTGCCCGCCTTGGCGATCACCATGCCGCGCTCCACATCGGTGCGGTCGATACCGCGCAGCAGCAGACCACAGTTGTCTCCGGCTACACCTTCATCCAGCGACTTGTGGAACATCTCCACACCGGTCACCACGGAGCTCATGCTCTTCTCCAGCAAGCCCACGATTTCTACCGGATCGCCTACCTTGATCCGGCCTCGATCCACACGCCCCGTCACCACCGTGCCGCGACCTTTGATCGAGAATACATCTTCCACCGACATCATGAACGGCTTCTCGGTCTCGCGCACCGGCTCTGGGATGTACTCGTCCACAACTCGCATCAACTCTTTGATGCAAGCATACTCGGGCGCATCCGCATCCTTCGAAGCGCTCTCCAAAGCATGCAGCGCACTGCCGCGCACAATGGGTGTCTCGTCTCCCGGGAACCCGTACTCGTTCAGCAGTTCCCGCAGTTCCAACTCCACCAGCTCCAGCAGTTCCGGATCGTCCATCATGTCTACTTTGTTCAGAAAGACCACGATCGCCGGCACTTCCACCTGCCGCGCCAACAACACATGCTCCCGCGTCTGCGGCATCGGCCCGTCTGGCGCTGCCACCACCAGGATGGCTCCGTCTACCTGCGCAGCTCCCGTGATCATGTTCTTGATGTAGTCACGGTGCCCAGGCATGTCGACGTGTGCATAGTGCCGCTTATCGGTCTGATACTCTACGTGCGCAATGTTGATCGTGATGCCTCGCTCTTTTTCTTCCGGCGCATTGTCAATCGAGTCAAATGCCCGGAATTCTCCCAACCCCCGCAGCGCACACCACTTCGTGATCGCAGCCGTTAGGGTCGTCTTGCCGTGGTCGATGTGTCCCATCGTCCCTACGTTCATATGCGGCTTGTTTCGCTCAAATTTTTGCTTGCCCATAAAAGCTCTCCTTGTTTCCTATCAGTACAAAGTAATTCGTCCGATATGCGACAGTGCGATCACTGTCATGCCATAATCATTTTGGCAACATTTTCAGAAACTCGAGCATAATGATCGAATTCCATTGTAAACACACCGCGGCCTTGTGTTGCCGACCGCAAATACGTTGCATAACCAAACATTTCAGCTAATGGGACCATCGCATGCACTGCCTGAGCGCCACCCGGGCGTATCTCCATACCCTGGATCTCGCCTCGACGCGCATTCAATTGTCCAATCACTTCACCCAGAAACTCTTCTGGAGCAATCGCCTCAACTTTCATGACCGGTTCCTGCAGAATGGGGCCTCCACTCTGGACGCCTTCTTTGAAAGCCATTGAGGCTGCCATTTTGAAAGCCATCTCACTCGAGTCAACCTCATGGAAGGAACCATCATACAGGCGCACTTTCACATCCACCACAGGGTAACCGGCAATCACACCGGCTGACGCCGATTCAAGAACACCTTTCTCTATGGCCGGAATATATTCACGCGGAATAACGCCGCCGATAATTCCATTCTCAAAAGACACTCCACTGCCCGGCTCGCTCGGTTCGATCTCCAGCACGACATGACCATACTGACCATGCCCACCGGTTTGCTTGATATACCGATATTCCGCTTTTTTTACCGGTCGGGTGATCGATTCACGATAAGCCACCTGCGGTTTACCAACCCGTGCTTGAACCCGGAACTCTCGCATCATGCGATCTACCAAGATTTCAAGGTGCAATTCGCCCATCCCAGCAATAATAGTTTGGCCGGTCTCCTCATCGGTGCGGACCCGGAACGTAGGATCTTCTTCCGATAATTTTCGCAGGGCATCCACCATTTTATCCTGATCAACCGTGGTTTTTGGCTCAATCGCCACGTAAATCACCGGCTCAGGGAAAGAAATCGTCTCCAGTAATATCGTATTAGAAGCATCACATAACGTATCACCAGTAAATGATTCCTTCAAGCCCAAAACAGCGCCGATATCGCCAGCCAAAACATCTGTAATATCTTCACGGCGATCTGCATACATGCGCAGCAACCGTCCAATACGCTCACGACGTTCCTTGGTAGGGTTGTAAACCATTCCAGCCTGAGAAATCTTTCCGGAATACACTCTTATATACGCCAGGCGGCCTACATAAGGATCCGTCACAATTTTAAAGACCAGAGCGCTCAAGGGAGCGGTATCAACAGCCGGTCGTTCTATCTCTACACCAGTGCTGGGGTTAGTTCCAATCACAGGAGGTATATCCGCAGGAGATGGAAGATAATCAATCACCGCATCCAGCAAGGGTTGCACACCTTTGTTACGCAGCGAACTGCCGCAAAATACCGGAGTGGCCTTTCCAGAAAGCACCGCCCGCCGTAAAGCCACTTTGAGCTCATCAACCGAAATGTCTCCACCTTCCAAATACTTGAGAGTGAGGGCATCATCAGTTTCAGCAATCTGCTCGATCAAACGCGCCCGTGCCTGCGTATACTCGCCCCGCAGATCAGCCGGGATCTCGATCTCTTTGGGCTCGCGCCCCATATCATCTTCCCAAACAATAGCCTTGCCGGCCAATAAATCAACCGCCCCTTTGAAAGTGGCTTCGGTGCCGATGGGAACCTGCATGGCAATAGGATTAGCACCCAGGCGCTTGCGAATCGAATCAATAGTGTAATCGTAAGAAGCCCCAACGCGATCCATTTTGTTGACGAAACAAATACGAGGCACCTGATAGCGATCCGCCTGACGCCAGACCGTCTCACTTTGCGGCTCCACACCCTGCACAGCATCAAAAACCACAATACCGCCATCGAGAACTCGCAAAGAGCGCTGCACTTCAGCCGTAAAATCAATATGTCCTGGTGTATCGATTATATTAATCTGAAATCCACGCCATTCAGCAGAAACTGCAGCAGAAACGATCGTGATGCCCCGCTCGCGTTCCTGGACCATCCAATCTGTCACCGTGGTACCATCATCAACCGAACCAATACGGTGCGTTTTCCCTGTGTAGAACAGGATACGCTCGGTAGTTGTGGTTTTACCCGCGTCAATATGGGCAATAATGCCGATATTTCTATATTGTTCAAGCGGATACTGGCGGGCCATCTTTACACCAAATAGATCAGTAAAATTCGCAATACTACATGCGATAATGAGAATAAGCGCGGTTGGCTTCGGCCATCTTGTGAACTTCGTCACGCTTGCGCATCGCCGATCCGGCGCCATTGGCTGCATCGAGTAATTCGCCAGCCAACTTTTCAGAAAAACTTCTCCCTGAACGCGAATGAGCAGCCTGTAAAATCCAGCGGGATGCCAAAGCAAAGCGACGGACCGGGGCAACTTCCATAGGAACCTGGTAGGTTGCGCCGCCAACACGCCGAGGCTTAACCTCCACTACTGGAGCAACATTTTTTAGCGCCTGCTCAAAAATTTCCACCGGATCTCGCTTAGCACGATCCCCGATCAAATCTAAAGCGTCATACACCAACCGCGCAGCAATGCTCTTTTTGCCACTGCGAAGCACCCGGTTGATAAAATCTTGGATGTTCACATTACTGTAGCGCACATCCGGCAAAATATCACGTTTTTGTGGTTTGTTACGTCGAGACATTCGACTACTCCGTTATAATCAGACTACAAACAACTTACTTGGGCCGCTTGGAACCGTACTTAGAACGAGCCTGCTTGCGATTATTCACGCCGCCCGTATCCAGGGTGCCACGAACAACGTGGTAGCGAACGCCCGGCAGATCTTTTACACGACCGCCGCGCACCAATACCACGGAGTGTTCCTGAAGTGAATGCCCTTCGCCCGGGATATAAGCAGTTACCTCAATACCGTTCGATAAGCGCACACGAGCAATCTTCCGCAACGCAGAGTTCGGTTTTTTCGGGGTCATTGTACGCACAATAGTACAAACTCCACGCTTTTGCGGAGCACCCTTAGGCTGGCGAATGCGACGTTGCTTGTATGAATTTAACGTATACAGCAAAGCAGGCGATTTGCTTTTGTCCTTCTTGCTTTTCCGGCCTTTGCGGACCAGTTGGTTGATCGTTGGCACGTTTTTGCCTCCAAGTAATCTAGATACTACAAGAACTATTTTTTCCATTAAGGGAGGCCATCGAAAAGCATGATGGCCTCTCCTTGAATTCATCCTACCAAATATAGAGGTGCTGTGTGCACCTGGATTTAAAGTAACTAACGAACTGCGATTTTACCACGAGCATTTTAGAGCGTCAAGAGAAATATCAATACTCTTCGCCAAGACTTAGTAGACCCGTGCCAAGCTTTGGTGGACGTGCACGTTCTTCATCTTTTCCAAAGCGAATCACATCACCCACGTCCGTAACAGCCTCAACAGCCAGTCCCAGGCTCTGCAACTCCTTCACGAGCACCCGAAATGCTGCCGGAATACTGGGCTCCTCAATAGGCTCACCCTTAACAATCGCCTCGTAGGTCTTCACACGACCTACCACATCATCGGATTTAATTGTGAGCATTTCCTGCAATGTGTGCGCTGCGCCATAGGCTTCCAATGCCCACACCTCCATCTCACCGAAACGCTGTCCACCGAACTGGGCCTTACCACCCAGGGGCTGCTGAGAAACCAGGCTGTAGGGACCTGTTGAGCGTGCATGCACTTTATCCTCAACCAGGTGGTGCAGTTTTAACATCGTCATCACACCTACCGTCACGGGCCGATCGTACGCATCGCCGGTTTTACCATCACGCAAAACCTGCTTACCCAATGTAGGCACAGGATGACCTGTAAGCAGCGATACTTCTTCCGCTTTAGCTTTCAACTGGTCACCAGTAATGTCTGAGACATCTTCTCCCTCGTGCTCCAACCAAAGCCGCAAGCAGAATAAAACCGCGTTGTTATCCCGAGAGATTTTTTCGGCTTCAGAGAGATGCTCTTTTTCATTGTAAAGGGCCAGGTCTAGGTCATAACCATGATCGCGCATCCATTCTCGCGCCACTGCTCTGCGAACATCCAAATTGTTCCGCAGCAATTCAGCTACATCATAGCCTCTCTCTGCCAACAAGCTCTCCAGGTAAAGTAAACGCACCTCATCATCATCCTCTATACTGTTGGCATCATACTCCTGCTCTCGAAGTGCCTGCCAGGCATCTTGAGCAGCATCACTCCAAGCCTTATCGAAGATCCAGGAACGAGCTAACTCCGCTTCGATCTCTGCCTCGTCGGCGCCATCAAACACGGGTGTAACTGCTCGGAAACCCAAGTGGCTGGACGCCCAACCCAGGTGAGTTTCCAACACCTGCCCCAGATTCATACGTCCAGGCACACCGGTCGGATTCAAAATGATATCGATAGCCTTGCCATCATTAAGGAAAGGCATATCTTCTACTGCAACCACTCGAGAAACAACACCTTTATTCCCATGACGACCTGCCATCTTATCGCCAGCCGTGATCTTGCGACGCTGGGCTACAGAAACTCTTACCATCATATCAACCCCAGCAGACAGATCGGCATTATCCTCTCGAGTGAAAACTTTTACATCCACCACTTTACCCCGCTCGCCATGCGGCATACGCAGCGAAGTATCCTTGACATCCCGAGATTTTTCACCAAAAATCGCCCGCAGCAAGCGTTCTTCCGGCGTCAACTCTTTTTCACCTTTCGGTGATATTTTCCCGACCAGAATATCATTGGGGCCAACTTCTGCTCCAATCCGGATGATTCCGCGCTCATCGAGGTCCTTGATGGCATCTTCACCCACATTGGGAATGTCACGTGTGATTTCTTCAGGGCCCAGGCGGGTATCGCGCGATTCGATCTCATACTTCTCGATGTGTACGGAGGTAAATTTATCATCCTGAACCAGGCGCTCGGAGATCACAATAGCATCTTCAAAGTTAGCGCCCTCCCATGAAAGGAAAGCCACCACAACATTTTGCCCCAAAGCCAGTTGCCCATTACTCGTAGAAGAGGAATCTGCAATAACATCATGCTTTTTGATCAACTGGCCTTTGACTACCGCAGGACGCTGATCGATACAAGTGCTTTGGTTGGAGCGCTGATATTTGCGCAATTGGTAAACCTTATCTCCTTCAAAGCCTCGTACTACCACGCGACTACCTGTGACAGAAACCACCTCGCCGTCAATATCTGCCACAACTACCTGTCCCGAGTCCATGGCGGCATGGTATTCCATGCCGGTGGAAACCTGCGGCACATCAGGCCGCAGCAAAGGAACCGCCTGCGCCTGCATGTTCGAACCCATCAGAGCCCGATTTGCATCATCATGCTCAAGGAATGGAATCAAGGCAGCGCTGATACCCACAACCTGATGCGGGGCGACATCCATATAATCAATGTTGTCGGCGGAAGAAAAGATGAAAGTTGAGTGGTAGCGAGACGAGATTCTAGGGCGAACAAACTCACTATTGGCATCCAGCAGAGTATTTGCCTGGGCAATTACAAAACGATCTTCGGTGTCAGCCGAGAGATATTCAATCTGCGCAGTAACATATGGCGCAACTAGAACCTGTGCGACCTTCAACTTCTTGATTTTTTCAAAATTTTCAGCGGTTATGCGCTCACCTTCGCTAGCAATTACTTCACCGGCTTCCTGATCAGTCAACGTTTCTCGTAAAGCTCGCCCGATCAATTCAGCATCATCAGGCTTTAAGAACTTACGCACCCGGCGATAGGGAGTTTCAATAAAACCATACTCATTCACCCGCGCAAAAGAAGCCAAGCGACCAATCAAACCAATGTTCGGGCCTTCTGGTGTCTCGATCGGGCAAATACGACCGTAATGAGAGTGGTGCACATCGCGCACGTCAAACCCAGCACGTTCACGGCGTAAGCCGCCTGGGCCAAGGGCCGAAAGGGTACGTTTGTGACGCAGTTCCGCCAAAGGATTGGTTTGATCCATGAACTGTGACAATTGGCTCGAACCAAAGAATTCTCGCAAGGCAGCCACTACCGGACGTATGTTGATCAACGTGATCGGAGATATTTGATCCTGGTCACGAATAGACATACGCTCTTTGATGACCCGCTCCATACGGCGTAAACCAATACGAAGCTTGTTCTGGATCAACTCGCCCACCGTCTTTGCACGACGGTTGCCCAGGTGATCAATATCATCAGGAGATTGATCACCATTATTGATCATGATCATGCGACGCACCAGTTGGATCACATCCCACTTAGTGATCGTACGATGAGTGATCGGCACACGCTCTTTAACTTCCAACTTTTGATTGAGTTTATAACGACCAACCCGCTCCAAGTCGTAATGACGCTGATCAAAAAGTTGCTCTTCTAAAAACTCACGAGCATTGTCTAGCGTAGCCGGATCGCCTGGGCGCATCCGCTTGAAGAATTCCAACAGGGCAGCTTCACCGATCGATAAACCACCGCTCAAAGCCCACTCGGGCTCCTGAGCCAGAGTAGAAGCTATGAACATACGATCGGGGTTTTTATCCACATCGCCAAACAGAGAATACAACTCCTCATCCGTTCCAGAATTAATCGCGGAATCAGACAAGTTATCGTTGACCGCTGCCAAAGCCCGTAAGAAAATCGATACCGGTACAGTGCGCTTACGATTGAAACGCAAAGTCAGGTAATCACTCTTGCGAGTCTCGAATTCCATCCACGCCCCGCGATCCGGGATCAATTTCGCAACTGCCAGACGGCGGCCGGTCGAGCGGTCGATTGGTGCTTCAAAATAAACACCTGGCGAACGAATCAACTGAGAAACAACCACGCGCTCCGTGCCATTGATGATGAAAGTTCCCTTCTCGGTCATCTCCGGAAAATCGCCCAGGAAGATATCCTGCTTAATGGGCTCAGACACTTCAGGTCCGGCCAATAACACAGAAACGTAGAGCGGGCTTGCATAAGTGAGATCACGCTCAACACATTCTTCCAGGGTATGCTTAGGGTCTCCAAACCAATAGGTTAATCCCCATTGCTGAGATTCTTTGGTTCGACTGGGGAAGTATAACTTCATACCCTTATTGTATGACTCGATAGGGGAAATTTCGTGAAATAGATCGGCAAGCCCTTCTTTCTTAAGGCGCTCGAACGATTCGAGCTGTACCTCGATAAGAGCCGGCAAAGACAACTCAACATCAATACGTGCATAAGACTTGATGGGCAGATCAGACGCCATATGGTCTCTCCTGATAAAGAATAGGCATAAATCCAGCTTAGCGAAGCGCCGAGACAGGGTAAATCATGCGGTTAAAAACCCGCATAATAATGATATTTTTGGTAATGTATCCAATCATTCAAAAGGGACTACACCTGCCCAAGCTGATGCGCGACAAAATGACATTATAGCAAAATCCCGATAGAAAGTCAACAGCAATTGTGAAATCTTAAGAATTGAATCCGACCGCGAGGGAAATTGTTGGTAAAATGTGCTCATGAATATTACATATGAAACCAACTTTAAATCCGGCCATGTTGCCATTTTAGGACGTCCGAATGTGGGAAAATCGACCCTGGTCAATGCCCTACTGGGTCAAAAAATTACGGCTGTTTCGCCACGCCCACAAACCACCCGCAAACGCCAGATGGGCATCTTGACAGATGAGAACGTTCAAGTTGTCTTTGTTGACACTCCTGGCATACACCATCCGCGGCATAAGCTAGGCGAGTACATGAATCAACAAGCTCTGGAGGCATTGCAAGAAAGCGATCTCATTTTGTTCCTGGTAGATGCCAACTCCCCTCCCGATGAAGAAGATCAATTGTTGGTATATGCCATTCAAAAAGCAAACAAGGTCAAAGACACTTTCGTAGTTCTGAACAAGATCGATTTGATTTCAGCAGAAACATTAACCGAGCGGCTGATAAGTTACCAAGATCTGCTGCCCGCAGCCGAAATCCACCCCGTTTCAGCAAAACGTGGCGATCACCTCAAAGATTTACTTCAGCATATGATCGAACGCCTGCCAGAAGGGCCTCGATATTATCCATCAGAACAGATCACAGACCTGTACGAGCGCGAAATTGTCGCAGATCTGATCCGTGCAGCTGCATTGTCGCTTTTACGCGACGAAGTACCGCACGGCATAGCTATGCGCATTGACGAGTTTACTGAACGCGGCGAATCTGGCGCCTTTATCGCCGCAACAATGTTTGTGGAACGCGAGTCCCATAAGCCTATCGTGATTGGAAAAAATGGCGCCATGCTTAAAAAAATTGGCATGTTGGCCCGCCAAGAAATAGAAATGATGAGCGGGCGCAATGTTTTTCTGAAGCTGCGTATCAAAGTGCGCAAAAACTGGCGTGATGACGAATCGGTTTTAAGGCATTTGGGTTTCAAAAAATAAACGAGCGCCCTTCGTCAAGGGCGAAGAGCGCTCAATATATCAGGGGGTTAGTCGGAATTACTCTTCATCATCACCGTCTTCCGGTTGAGGCGGCTTTGAAATCACAGTGGCGTCACCCAGATCCGGCAGCTCATCTTGGTCTGATGAAATATCAGGAACATCCATCGCTTCTGGCTCAGAGGTTGGTTCCAGTTCCGCTAGCGGAGATTCCACCACAGCCACAGGCGCGATCACAGATGGATGGAACACAGTGGCTTGCACCCTGGCTGAGAGATCTCCGGGATACTCTTGAGTTCCCAGGCGGGTCAGCAAGACGGCGCCAAGACCAAGTGAAACAACCAATACCGGAAAAACCCAGCCGACGCATTGGATGAGATCAACACTACACAGGCCGAGAGTCACAAAGGTCAGGATAAATGTACCGACACCGGCAGCAAGTGGCGGCGCCCATTCGCGCCCCAACATGTGGGCAAAACGCACGCCCACCTCATAACCAACTGCAATCCAACCGAAAATTCCCATGAGGAAAAGCGCCACAAAGAGCAACAGCGCCACCGGGATCAACAGAATTGTTATTGTCAGAATGAACAGAACAAACGGGGCAACGATTAGGGTTAGCAGGCCCAAACCTCCAGAAATCAAAGGTTGGGCGATCACCGTTTTGGCAATACGCACGGTGGGGTTTTCGAGAAACATCATCAACAAGACCGCCAGGGCTGCGATCATAAAGACCCGCGCCAGGAACCACATGGCTGACCATACCGGCGAAACGGTAAGACTCACATCAGGTATATGCACGCCTCCCGGCAATGTAATATCAAAAGGACTGCTGAGCTCAGTATCGATTTCGCCATCAACGATGGAAGCCGAGTCGCGATCCAGGTAAGCACCGGCCACGCTCACATTTCCGCTTATAACAGCCGTATCACCCAGCTTGATATATCCGCCAGTTGCCAAAATATTACCGGTCACTTTTCCATACACCGTTAAGGTTCCAGCTACCAGGCTGACATTCCCGTTGACGGTAGATCCCTTTTCTAAAGTAACTGTGCCGCCCAGAACATTCAAGTCTTCGTTCAAGATTTCACCATCTTCCAGGGTATATGAACCGCCAATGATGGATTCATATGGTTCCGCCGCGAGAGCACGGCCCGGCAAAATCAAAGCCAGGATAAAGGCAACCGCGAATAGGAAAACCAAACCTTTCAAGTTTTTCATACAAATATCCTCCGCGCCGAAAGTTGTTTAAAAGTCGCGCACCAAACCACACTCAGGAAACTAATGAAACCCACGAAAAACATCAGCCCAACCAAAGAAACCGAGGGCAGCATGCGGGCAACTGCGAACACAAGGTCGCCCACTGCATTGAGGGCAGTAGCCGCCGTGGAAAACTGGTACAGAAGCGCCCACAATAATTGCGAGGGAGATTGAAAAGCCCGCAAGAATTGGCTGGCTAACACTACCAGAATCAATATCGCGCTTCCCGCAGTAATACCGAAAAGCATCCATCCATGCCGGCGCTGGCGTAGTACCTGTTGAGCATACATACGCTCCTGCCAGCGATTTGTGAAACCGGGCGCAGGCGACACCGGGACCGAAGTGCAAAATAAGCGCTCTACATTTCTCCAGGCTGCTTGCCGGCACCGGCAAGAGTCGCAGGTGCGCAAGTGTTCTTGCAAGGCAAGCGACTGTTCGGGCAGCAGTGCCTCGTCAGAAAATATCCACTCTTCAAAAGGCTGGTGTTTCTGCTCTGCCATTGTTTCTCCTTTCTTTTAGCGAAGCTTCTGTTTCTTGTTCCATCCAAGTTTGCGCCAAATAAGATCTGGCCCGATGCAGGCGACTCTTAACAGCACTCACCGACATGGATAACGCCTCGGCTATCTCTTCATACGAAAGATCATACCAGTAGCGCATGACCACTGCCGCCCTATCCGGTGGATTGAGTTGATTCAACAATCTTCGCATTCGTTGTTGTTCCTCACCGATACTCAAGACTTTTTCAGGTCCAGGCTCTTGATCAGGTGGATCGAGATAAGGCGTATCTTCTAATGACAAGAAGATGAAACGTCGTTTGCGAATCTGGTCGATACAGTAGTGCGCGGCTATCGAAAGCAGCCAGGTGGAAAATGAACGTTGATCATCATAGAACTTCAGGTTAGTATAAGTCCGCAGAAAAGTTTCCTGAGCAGCATCTTCCGCTTCGTAAGGATCACCCAACATACGAAAACACAAGTTATACACAGGGTTCTGAAATGCTTCGACCAACTGTGTAAACGCTTGACTGTTACCTTTTTGAGCCTCGGCTATCCACTGCGGCTCGAAATGTATCACGGGGTTACTCCTGACTTGCGCATCTGCCTGCATACTTCGTTCTAAAAAGCAGCACCTGGCAATTAAGATCTACCATGACCGTTGAGGTTTTCGTCTCTCTTGTTAATATACGCACAGAGTCTGCGTAAAGTTGCACAAATATTTACAAGATAAACTCATTCTACCGTTTCATCATCAAGAAGTTCAATTCCTGCCAGAGTTTCGTAGATCGCAACCACGGCCGAATTATCCAGGTTTTCTAGTCCCATTTGAAGCAGGGCATTGAATAACTGCGAATGAACCGCAGCCGAGGGCAAGGGTGCGCCATACTCCCGGGCAGTTTCCAAGATAATCCCCAGGTCTTTTGCTTGCATGTAAGCCTTGAATCCTGGGGCGCGGTTACCCGCAAACAGGCGTGGAGGTTTCACATCCAGCGTCCAACACTGGGCTGCCCCACCCCTGATAGCCTGGACAACTTTCTGAGGATCGGCGCCCGCCTTACGCGCAAATATGAGCAGTTCAGCCATCGCCACCATTTGCGCTGCCACCATAATCTGATTGGCTGCTTTAGCAATTTGCCCGGCGCCATGCTCGCCAACCCTAGTAATGGTTTTACCAATTGCATTGAGAACCGGCCTGGCTTGCTCCAAGGCCTCTGCAGGGCCGCCCACCATGATCGTTAAGGTGCCATCACGAGCGCCAATATCCCCTCCACTGACAGGGGCATCCAGGCAAAAAACTCCCTTTTCAGCCAAAGCGGACGCAATCTTGCGCGCCGAGGCAGGCTTGATGGTGGAATTATCGATAAAGATCAATCCCGGATGAGCGCCGTCAACAATTCCGGCTGTCCCCAGGGCAACCTGTTCAACATCCGGCGAGTCAGGGAGATTTGTAAAAACCACATCAACCTGCCGGGCGACATCGGCCGGAGAAAAAGCCGGGGTAGCTCCTTCTGCGGCTAATTCATCCACGGCTGCCCGGCTGCGATTGTGAACCACCAGTGGGAATCCGGCCTTCAAGATATTGCGCGCCATTGACTTTCCCATCAAACCCAATCCAATATACCCGACTTTCATCAAAAACACTCCTTCTATCATCCTTGTGGCTTTTTTAACAGGCGATATCCTTGAGGAGTATCATCAACGATCCAACCCAAGGTCACGATCTTACCCCTCAAAATGTCGGAAACAGTCCAATCTTTGTTCATACGAGCGGTCTGACGCTGTGCTGCCAGCACCAATACTTCTTCAGGAGGCGATCCTTGGTCTTGAGAGGATTGCTGAATATTGACGGCTCGTTGCCAGACTTCGGCAGGTAATCCATCGCCATTCTGCGGTATATGCAGCTCACCCAAATCGTTAATGGAAAAAGACTCTCCAGACCCAATCCTATGTGCCTGCCCGTCACGGATATCTGCAAGCATGCCTAGCCCTTTATCGGCTAAGGCATGTGACTCTCGATCATGAGCTTGTCCTGTATGGATCAGAGTCACCCCACCCTTACCAAGCACATGGCATTTCCGATCATTGATATCAACGATCAGGGCTGTTTCTTCATCAATACCAATGATTGTCGGCCCTGGAGGCAGCAGCGAAACCAAAGAAGAGAAGCGTTCTTTACCCATAAAACAACGGCTTGTATCTAATTCTGCGCCTCCGTCCGTGTTGTTCCAATGAGGCACAAAGATCAGGTGCAATCCATAAATCCCCAGCAGATCCAATCCGCGCTTCCAATGCAACTCCTCTCCCACTTTATATATCTCATACACGGGCAAGGCCGCTTCACCGGCAGCGATGACAGCCGCGCTGGCCAACACAACGGCAGCGCCTAACCGCTGGCGAGCACAAATGCTGTGCCAGACCACGCTATCGATTAATTGCCGGACAGCATAAGTTGGGCTGCCTGGTCCCATAAAGATCAAGTCAGAATGAAAAATCGCCTCGGCCAGAGCAGGATCATCAGGGCTAAAATCCGAGTCTCGCTTGCGAGCCGGGATAATGGCAATCGCGGGATGGTAATTTTGCAAGCGAAGTTTCAAAAAATCAGCCACGCGTTGAATAACCTGTGCAGAATTCAATTCAAATCCAGCCGGGGTTTCCAATAAGGCAATTGCAGGCGGCACGGGCAATGTTCTTAATATCCTGTCAAAAACCCTTTGCCCGTTGGATGATGTTTCACCCGAGCCTAACAGCACAATCGGTCCAGGCATGCAGGAACCTCGTTCGGAATTATTCTCAGGCATGACCAGGCTATCCTTGATATCTTTGACGAATATTTGGCACCAGGTATTCATCAAATGCGCGTGATAGATCGTATGCTGGCAGCCACTCCCAATCTCGGCGCGCTGCGCTGTCATCCAAATCCGCCGGCCAAGAGTCGATGATTGCCTGGCGCTTGAGGTCAGGTTGATAAGTCAGTCGAGCACTCGGGAAATTATTGAGCACCTGCTGCCGAAACTCCTCCGCAGATAAACTGAAGCTGGTCACGTTATAAACATTGCGGCGCAAGGCTTCCCGTGGCGCCTGTGTAAGCATAACGATTGAACGAATAGCGTCCGGCATAGCCATAAAAGGAATCCTGACATCTTCACGCACAAAGCAAGCATAAGGCTCATTCTTGGCGGCTGCGTGTAACATTTCAGGCCCGTAATCGCTGGTACCGCCGCTTGGAACAGTAAAGGCACTGATCAGGCCAGGGAAACGTAAACAACGAAAATCCAGCATAGTGGATTGATCTGCTGCCAACTGGCGGTAGTACCTGCTAAAATAAATGCCGAGCTGTTCGCAATATAATTTATTACAGCCATACATCGTACGTGGATAATTCCATTCCCATTCACGCACACGTGTATAGGCTATCTTTGTTTCCAGATCGGGTAAGCCATAGGCAGCAATTGAGCTGGGAAATATGAACTTTACGGGTTCACCGCGCCATTCTGATTGCTCGGAAGCCATCTGCAGCAAGCTCAACGTTCCCTCTACGTTGACACGGTGTGCAGCTTCGGGCGTAAACTCGCTGCGAGTGGATAGTAAAGCCGCCAGATGGTAGATCGTATCGATTTCATATTCGCTGATGAGGCGCGAGAGCAGCGCCTTATCCAGGATATCGCCCTGGAGATAGATCACCTGGGTGTTCTTTTTATCATCCACAGAACGTAGATCCAGCGCCAGGATGGGCAGGTTTCCTTGTTCTAACAGAGTACTTATTAAAGCCTGGCCAATTTCCCCCGAAGCGCCAGTGATCATAACAACTTTTTTTCGCATGGATGGCTCCTTATCATTTCAAAATGAAATTTTCTTTAAGTTTAAGGCAAAGGTTGCAACCTTTAATGTCTCTATGCTAGAATGAAGACAACCTTATTTTACAACACTTCTAATTGCATTCAATGACACGTTCGAACTTCGTTCTCTGTATGTGGGTTTGTATCATTCTCGTGGCAGCGGGCTGCACCACGAGTACAGCAACTATTGATATCCCCCCCACTGCTCCTTCTCCGCGGCCTACGGAGACAGCCACGCCAACGATTGTTTGGTTTCCTCCCACAGCCACTCACGCCCTTACTCCTGCACCAATGACAGCCACACCCGATCAGTCTCTTGGCATAGGGAATATTTTGTTCGAGGATGATTTTTCCCAGGCCGAGGGTTGGACACTTGCTACCAAAGATGGAAGCGGCGCAGCCTTTGGAAAAAACGAGCTCACTATCGCCATCGCCAAGCAGAACGTGTATGTTTCCAGCTTGAGAAACGCTCCCAAATTAACCGATTTTTATCTTGAAATCACAGCCAATCCTACCTTGTGCGGTGGACTAGATGAATATGGGCTGCTGCTGCGCGCAGCCTCCGACAATGATTATTACCGTTACTCATTATCTTGTGATGGTCAGGTCAGGTTGGATCGTGTTTTCCGGGGGAATGTATCCTCGCCACAGCCGTGGACGCTCAGCGGCGCAGTACCAATAGGCGCCCCAAGCATGTTACGCCTGGGGGTATGGGCTTCCGGTTCTGAGATGCGTTTTTATATCAATGATATGTTCCAGTTCAGCGTCCAGGATCGTGTTTTTCCCAACGGTCTGATCGGTGTGTACGCCAGGTCTGCCAGGGATGCTGCCCTAACAGTAAATTTTTCTGATCTAAAAATTTATGAAATTTCACCCTAATATTATCAATGGCAAAACGAATCTATCTTAACCGTCTGAATGATCTATCGTCTAAGGATTGGCTGAAGTTCCAGAAATCCTGGTTCATCCATAATCCGCCGCCGCGCCAAAAGAATGTATTACGCCACCCGGCTAAATTCCCAGAAACGCTTGCTCGGGAATTCATCGAATTTTTCACGCAGCGCGGGCAGGTGGTGCTAGATCCAATGGCGGGAACCGGCAGTACCCTGGTCGCAGCCCTGAGCGCAGGAAGAAACAGCTATGGGATCGAATTGAACTCAACCTATGCAGAAATTGCACAACAAGTGATCGGGCAAACGCAGCAAAACATGGGAGAAACTGCCCAAGGACTGACCGCCATGGTCATCCAGGGCAATGCCCGGCTCGCTCAACAGCTTTTGCAGTCTAACCAGGCCCCACTGATCGATTACGTGCTCACTTCTCCACCTTATTGGGATATGCTGCGAGCGCGCGGGGCAAAGACGCAAAGCAGCCGTCGTTCCAACTCAGAATTGGATGTGTTTTACTCCAACGATCCAGAGGACCTGGGCAATATTGAAAATTATGATGAGTTCATCGAACAATTGACGCAGATTTACGCATCCTTGCGCCCCTGTCTCAAACCAAAAGCTTACTTGACCATCATCGTTAAAAACGTTAAGAAAGGTGGAGAGATATACCCACTGGCCTGGGATCTGGCACTGCGCCTCCGGCGGACTTATCTCCTAAAAGATGAGAAAATCTGGTGCCAGGATAACCAGCGCCTGGCTCCTTTTGGCTTCGGAAACGCCTGGGTAAGTAATACCTTCCATCATTACTGTCTGCAATTTCGCAATGAAGCTTAATACGCCTTTTCACTTTATCATATTTTGGGTACAATTGTTCTGATAACGATGAGTGTTTCAGGGATCTGCCCCGAACGATGGCCGTTCGGAACTATCGACAGCCCGCTCATCTAAAAGGAGAAAAATATGTTTCACACAATCATTATCGCAGGTAATTTAGGTCGAGAGCCAGAAATGCGGTATACGCCCAGTGGACAGGCAGTATGCAATTTTTCCCTCGCCACCAACCGGCAGTATACAGGCAGCGATGGACAATCGGTTAAAGAAACTATCTGGTTTCGCATTTCTACCTGGGGAAAGTTAGCTGAAACTTGCAACCAATATCTGCACAAGGGCAGCAAAGTGCTCGTTGAGGGACGTCTGGTAGCAGATGCAGCGACAGGAAGCCCACGCGTTTATACTCGCCAGGATGGCACATCAGCGTCTTCCTTTGAAGTAAGCGCCGGCACAGTTCGCTTCCTGTCCACTCGCGGAGAAGAAGAATCTGGTACATCCTACACAGCAAGCGAGCCAAGCGAAGGCGGAGACGATATTCCCTTCTAGCCGCTTTCCTGATCTACATAATCAGCCTGGCCCATCATGGGCCAGGCACCAGATGTTAACACAGGAGAACTTTGTATGAGTTCTACGCCCAATCATCCTGTCCAACCGCACGCGCCCGCGATCGACGTTCCACTGGATATCGAGGCAGTGTACGTTAACTTGGTGCGAATAGCTCATTCGCCTTCTGAGCTTGTATTTGATTTCGCGCACTTGCTGCCAGGCATTTCTCCTGCCCGCGTCCGGACAAGAGTGGTTATGTCTCCTCTGGGTGCAAAACTGCTCTACCGGGCGCTGGGCGAGAACCTGGCCCGCTTCGAAGCCTCTTATGGGGAAATCACGATCCCCGGAGTAGCATCATTGGCAGACACACTGTTTCGGACTCCCCCTCCGATTCCACCCGATCATCCCCCAGAAGAATAGGCATAGCAAAGAGAAAATATGGATAATATCGAACTAATCGCCGAACGTATCCGCGTATCCTTTGACAACCGTACTGCGGAACGCGATCGCATTCTTACTCAAACGCGTACGTTGATTCGCTGTTGTTCGAATGCTATACGCGCCACCCATCGTGACGATCGAAAGCTTGCCAATGAATTTCTGGACGAGGGTCGTCTACTGGCGCTGTCTTTCAAAAATGTCCTGAAAGAATATCCCGATCTATACTATGCAGGATATACCCAGGATGCGCTCAAAGAATTTGCCGAAGCCAGCATTGTCTATTCCCTTTTAGCAGGGCCGGTTCTCCCTACTCCAGAAGATCTCGGAGTTGAATACGCCACTTACTTACAAGGATTGGCGGACGCCGTTGGAGAGTTACGCCGCCGCTGCCTGGATTGTATGCTGCGAGCGAATTCCAGCGAGGCAGAACGACTACTGAACCACATGGATGATATTTATGCCATCCTGGTAGCCATGGATTATCCCGATGCGATTACAGGAGGCCTGCGACGCCTGACGGATATTGCCCGCAGTATCATTGAGCGGACACGAGGCGACCTGACCCTCAGCAAACGTCAGGAAGATTTAGAGCACAGTTTGCGCCTGCTGGAAGAACAACTAGAGAAACACCTGGAAGTATAGATGAGGATCGTGCGCGCCTCAGAAATCGGCGCATTTTTGTATTGTCAGAGGGCCTGGTGGTATCAGCAACAGGGCATTGAAACAGAAAATGCTGCTGAGCTTTCCAGCGGCAGCGAGTTACACGAACAACATGGTTACCGGGTGATAACCAGCGGTTGTATCCGGCTGATTGCCATTGGACTATTCATCCTGGCTATCGTGTTGCTTGCCATCGCTCTCACGCGTTCGTTCCTGGCAATATAACCTGCAAGCGGAACACACCATTATGGTCTACCTGGCAATTTTCTGTTTCATCCTCGCTTTGCTTCTTTTGTGGCAATCGAACCGGCAGCGCAATGCAGCCGGGTTGCCTGGCGGGCGTATCATATATATGGATACTAACCACTGGAAACCCGCCGAAAAGGCCTTATATGATCAGGATATCGGGTTGACAGGAAAACCAGATTACATCATCGAGCACAACGATCAGATCATCCCTGTCGAGGTAAAATCTTCTCGCTCAGACAAGATCCCTTTTGACTCACACATCTATCAATTGGCAGCCTACTGCATTCTGATCGAGAGGGTTTATGACCAACGACCTCCTTATGGCATCCTACATTATCATGATGGAACTCAAAACGGCAAAACCTTCGCCATAGACTTCACGCCAGAACTGGAAGAGGCTGTGCTCGCAGTAATCGGCGAGATACAACACAGCATTCGACGCAAGGAACCGCCCCGTTCACACGACTCGTCTGCACGCTGCAAAGGCTGTGGCTTTCGCAAAGTATGCGATCAAGCCATGACCCCTTCGTAATCAGGATATAATAAACGCATGCCCACGCAAGCAAAAACAATCTCTCGAGTAGCCATTCTGGCGCATCCCAAGCTACAAGGGGCCTATGATGAAGCAGCAAAGATCGCCGGTATGTTTGAAGAGCATCATGCCAGCGCCGCTTATGGCTACCTGAACAATATTGAATTGAGCCAACGCGTCAAGCAGCAAGAATTCGACCTCCTGATCGCCTTGGGAGGCGATGGCACAATGCTGCGGGCGGGCCGCCTGGCTGCCATTCATAATGTCCCTGTGTTGGGTGTCAACCTGGGGCATCTTGGTTTCCTGATGGAGATCCGCCAACATCAGCTAAACGATTTCGTACCCCGGCTTCTCCGGGGTGAGTATTGGCTAGAACACCGGATGTTGATCTTAGCGGAACAATGGCGATCGGAACAAAAACTGGGAACTTGGGAAGTGCTAAATGAAGTCGCCATCAGCCGGGGACAGATCGTGCGTCCGATTCGTCTCACTGCTACGGTGGACGGATATTACTTGACAACGTATGTGGCGGATGGTTTGATCGCTTCAACTCCTACCGGCTCTACGGCATATGCGCTGGCTGCCGGCGGGCCCGTTCTACCGCCAGAGTTGCGTAATATCCTTTTGGTTCCGGTTGCCCCACACTTGTCGCTAGATCGAGCAATTGTGTTGGCTGAAGGATCATCTGTAACCATCACAGTTAGTACAGATCACCAGGCAGTATTCAGCGTGGATGGACAGGTACCCATCGGCTTGACAGATAACGATCGGGTTGATGTGCGCGCCAGCGACCACACCGTCCAATTCGTGCGATTCCAAGATCCAGGCTATTTCTACCGCAACCTGACTCCTCATATGGGACATGATTCTAACTAAGGGTTTCAGTCATGACCGATTCTTACCCAACCCAAACCTGCGCGAATCACCCTCAAGTAGAAACGAACCTGCGCTGTAATCGCTGTGAGAAGCTCATCTGCACCAAATGCGCAGTACCCACTCCCACAGGATATCGCTGTAAAGAATGCATCCGTGGCCAAAAGAAGATTTTCGATACAGCCAGGTGGCAAGATTATCTCTTGGCGGTGCCGGCCGCCTTTTTCCTGGCATTGCTAGGAAGTCTCTTCATACCGCGATTCTTTCTATTGGTGATCTTCCTTTCACCGATCGCCGGCATGATCATTGGAGAAAGCGTGCGTTTCCTGGCGCGGAAACGTCGTGCGGTGAATCTCTCACGTGTGGTAGTGATTGCTACGCTGGCAGGATGTGCGCCCGCTTTTTTGTGGGCGCTTTTCACAGGGATTTTTTCGATCACACAATACGGAGCGCAAGGATTATCTGGAATGTATCCGATTATCATGAATGGCATCTACTTGTTCCTGACAACCTCAACAGCATATTACCGATTATCCGGCAAAGATATTAAGGTGTAACCCTTCTATGATTCTCGATCTACATATTCAAAACTTTGCAATTATTGATCAACTTGAGTTAAATTTCTCGCCCGGGCTGATCACCTTTACGGGCGAAACTGGCGCAGGGAAATCGATCATTATCGATGCCGTGGAAGCGCTTCTTGGTAGCCGGGTGGATGCTACCATGGTGCGTACCGGCGAAGAACAAGCCAGCATCCAGGCCAGTTTTAAGCTGCCGGGCACATCGCGAGAGAACGTGTTGGCGTTGTTAAAACCAGAAGAGCTTATGGACGATCCTGATGTGATCGTATTGAGTCGAGAAATCAAAGCAAATGGGCGCAGTATTGCGCGGATCAACGGTCGCATCGTAAACGTAAATCTACTAAAACAGGTTGGAGAATACCTGGTTGATGTCCATGGACAATCCGAGCACCTCTCACTGCTAAGGGTTCGGCAGCATCTGGCTATGCTGGATAGCTTTGCAGGCAGCGAGCCTCAGTTGGGAGAATATACGAAGACTTATCGCAGGTTACAGGACATCCAACGCGATCTGGCAAAATTGCGAGAAATCGAAAGCGAAGCGGCTCGCCGGATAGATATGCTGACTTTCCAGATAAACGAGATCGAGTCAGCCCGCTTAAAACCAGGAGAAGAAGAAATTTTGGTCGAGGAGAGAAACCGCTTGGCAAACGCCGAGGGGCTTGCTTCGCTATCTCAAGAAGCCTTGCAAATCCTGGATGAAGGCTCGCCCGAATCACCGGCAGCCAGTGATCTGTTAGGACAGGTGGTCCGAGCAATTTCTGGCCTGGCAAAGCTAGATGCATCTCAAGCCCCACTGGACGAGCAAGCTCAGAATATCTTCTTCAATCTCAGCGACCTGATCCGCACGTTAAGAGAATATCTTGATGGAATAGAATTCAACCCCAAACGCCTGGATCAGGTTGAAGAACGATTAAATCTCCTCCACACCCTGAAGCGCAAATATGGCAAGCCGGGCGGCGCATCTATCCAAGACATATTGACCTTTGCAGAAAAAGCACACACAGAGCTGGATGCCATCACCCATGTCGAAGAAAATATTCAAGAATTAGAGAAAGAAGCCAGAGCTCTCTTAGGCCATCTTGCAGTGCAAGGTGCAGAACTCTCACGCTTACGCCAGGAAGCTGCAGCAAGACTGGAAAAAGCGCTGGAAGAAGAGTTGACCCATTTAAGCATGGGAGGAGCCAGGTTCAAAGTATCCTTTCAAACTCGCGCCGATGCCCAAGGTTTGCTGTTAGAAGATGGTAGCCGGGTGGCCTATGATGCTACCGGATACGAACAGGTAGAATTCCTGGTCGCCCCAAATCCAGGAGAAGGCCTCAAGCCGTTGGTAAAAGTGGCCTCCGGCGGTGAAACCTCTCGCCTGATGCTGGCAATCAAAAATGTGCTGGCAGTAGCCGATCAGGTGCCCACACTGATCTTTGATGAAATAGACCAGGGAATTGGCGGCAGAGTGGGAAATGTTGTCGGTAAAAAATTATGGGACCTGGCCCGACAGCACCAAGTCTTATGTGTCACCCATTTACCACAACTGGCAGCCTTTGGACAACAACATCTAAAAGTTCACAAGGCCCTCCAAGATGGGCGCACATCTACGCACGTGGAAGAGCTCAACGAGGCAAACCGCTACCTGGAGTTGGCGCAAATGATGGGAGAAATTACCGAGGGAACCCGGAAATCTGCTTTGGAACTGTTAAATTCCGTAAAAGATACCACCCGCCAATAGAGGTCGTATGCCCCTGGTGCCAATGCTCATCCAGAAGCGCCGGCTGCGCCGCCAACAGGAAAGCCATTCACCCAAGCTGCATGCTGGGCTGGGATTTGGCCTATTGGTCAGCCTGGTCACCGCCATCCTGGCGCTGGTAGCCCTATTCTTGTATATCACTATTGTAAAAGATTTGCCGGCGATCGAAGCGCTGCCTGCCCTGTTAGATCCAGAAACCGGTTTACAACGCCAGCCCAGCAAACTCTATGATAGAACAGGCAGCCATCTTATCCTGATCATGGAAAACCCGGCTGCAAGAGATCACCGGTATATTCCCTTAGAAGATATCCCCGACTATCTCACGCAAGCCACCCTGGCCTCAGTTGATCCCTCTTTTTGGGAAGGTTCAGGCGCGGCACTGGCAGGATTGGGTGATGGACGACACCCAACCCTGGCGCAAAGACTGGTTTTTGAACAGATCATGCAATATGAACCGCCCGGCTTACAACGCAACTTGCGCGAACGCCTATTAGCGGCACAGGTCACATCGTATTATGGGCATGAAAAAATACTGGAATGGTACCTGAACTCGACTGAATACGGTCATTGGATCTACGGAGCCGATGCGGCTGCAAGAGTATATTTCGGAAAATCGATTATGAATATCGATTTAGCAGAAGCAGCCCTGATTGCGGCAGCAGCGCAGGCGCCCGATATCAGCCCGCTGGAGGCCACCTCACTAGTGATCGAACGCCAACGGGCCGTGATCCAAACCATGCTGGCTCAAGGTCGCATTACAGCAGATGATGCCATCCAGGCGCTTAGCGAAGAATTAGATCTCCGCCCAGTTGTGCCACAGGCAACTATCGCGCCTGCCTTCACCAACCTCGCCTTGGAACAGTTGGGAGCATTTTTTCCAATAGAGCGTGTTTCGCGTGGCGGATGGAGCATCATCACGACCCTGGATTTCGAGCTCCAAGAACAGACAAACTGCGCTGTTGTAGAACAAATCCGGCGTCTCGAAAGTCAACTGGCATCATCGCCCTCAGACTTGACAGAAAACTGCGCCGCTGCGCGCCTGCTTCCCACACTGGCGCTGTCCAGCCAAAGTTTTACAGGCCTGGAAGCCGCTGCAATCATTTTAGACCCAGGCCGGGGACAAATCCTGGCTATGACAGGAAAAGACACGCCCGGTCTGAACCCTGCCGCCGCCCCAGGGAGACCTGCCGGCACAGCGTTGACCCCTTTCGTTTATCTAACCGCTTTCACCCGTGGTTTAAGCCCGGCCTCACTGTATTGGGATATTCCTTCTCTAGCGCAAGAAATAACCATCTCCAACAACGTAACCTACCACGGACCTGTTCGTCTACGAACGGCATTCAACAACGATTACCTGGGGCCAGCGCGCCAACTCATCCAACAGATCGGTATAGATAATATCATCCACACAGCCAGGCAGATGGGGATGGTTACATTGGCCGAACAGAGCGCAGCAAACGGATTTCAATCATCCATATTGGAAGAGGGAGAAACTACTCTGCTTGAATTAACCCAGGCCTACGGCATTTTTGCTAATCAGGGAATTCAGGCTGGGCAGACTCTTCCCGCAACGGAACCAGAAGAAAGCAAGTTCATCTCCGCCGCCCTGATACGAGTTGAGACGATCGACCATCAGATCTTTTTAGATTGGTCAAATCCTGATGCGCGCTCTGTATTAAGCCCTCAATTGGCTTATTTGATGAACCATCTATTGAGTGATGAAGTATCCAGGTGGCCCAGCCTTGGACACCCCAATCTCTTAGAAATAGGCCGCTCCGCAGGCGCTAAAATGGGTTCGTCCATGGCTGGACAAGACACCTGGACAGTCGGCTATACCCCCCAGATCGTTATCAGCGCCTGGATGGCGCAAACAGAGCAAACTCCGGCAGTTCCCCTTCCCCCCGAAACTGCCGCCACCATCTGGCGCGCGTTGATCCAGTATACCAACCAGAATAAAGCCGCCGAAGAATTTGTTGCTCCAGCCAAAGTGAATTTCGTTGAAGTATGCGATCCATCCGGTTTGTTAGCCACCATCCATTGCCCAACAATTGTTACGGAAGTGTTTCTATCTGGCAGTGAACCAACACAGCTCGACAACCTGTATCGCATCTTTCAGGTCAACCGGGAAACTGGACGGCTGGCAACCGTTTTTACCCCTCCCGAGCTGATTGATGAGCGCGTTTACCTGGTCGTTCCGCCGGAAGCAGCCGAGTGGGCTGAGAAAGCAGGGCTACCCATGCCACCCGATAGTTATGATGTGATTTATGCGCCCCCGAATCCATCTCCCCATGCGAACATTTCCAGCCCGGCTATGTTTGCCCACGTCTCTGGAAAACTCAGGTTCACTGGCAGCGCCAACAGTGCAAACTTCTCTTTTTACCGATTGCAAGTTGGCCGGGGGCTGAATCCCCAAGAATGGCTTCAAATCGGCAAAGATATCCACACACCGGTTACCAATGGCTTGTTGGGAATATGGGACACCCAGGAGCTTAACGGCCTTTATGCCGTCCAACTGCTGGTTGTACGCGCTGACCAGCGCGTCGAAAATAGCATCATTCAGGTTTCGATCGATAACCAGCCGCCTGAAGTGATGATTTTAAACCCGGGCGACAGGCAGAGTTATGAATTTGACCGGGATAAGGTTGTGGTGTTGCAAGCAAGCGCCAGTGATGATCTGGAGCTTGCCAGCGTCATCTTTTCGATCGGTGGTCAGCCGATTGCATCTTTGACCCAGGCTCCATTCAACATCTCGTGGCCAATGAAATTAGGCGTGCACACCCTGCTGGTAACGGCCGTCGATTTAGCCGGTAATCAAAGCGCCGCCAGCATCACCTTCACAGTTAAGTGATAACTGCCGCCAGGCACGCCTGGCGGCAGTATATTCATCAGAAGAAGAAACGCACGGGCCGTTGGAGAGATCGGTCGCCAGCCTCCAAAGCACGTTATGGCAATGTGCCGATCACATCGAAGCTGGCCAAGATCTTATCCAGCGCATCCAGATCAGCATCCTTAGCAATCAGCATTTCAAGCAAGATCAAGAAACGGCTTGAGTCCTGCTTGGGCACTGCTGTCAGAATGAAAAACCATGTTCCCTCATCCCCGCAGTTGCTGAACAGATCATATTTACCGCGGTAAACCTCGTCCTCGTAATCGGTGCGGTCTTCATACTTGCATGAGTCCTTGAAATCTTCAGAGACGATATCCAGCAATTGAACATACCCCCCCAATTGAGCCAGGTCATCAGAAACGCCGAAGAATATCCCAGACTCAGTCCAGGTATTATTATAAGCATCGATATCGGCTGCGGCGCTGATGCCCGAACCGATCACATCTTCTCCACTGACCCAGGGAGACCCATTAAAATCCACCCATTCCAACGGAATATTCACCTGTATAGCACCATAGTCATCGGTTACTGTTTGGTAGCCAGAATATGCGCTGGTATCAGTGCTGCTCGTCTCCACGCCTTCCGAAGTCAGTTCACTCGCCAGGTTCATCGTTGTTTCCAGCGCACGCCCATTGATCTGCCCCGCCATATATTCCTGAGTGAGCCAACGTAAAACTTCGATGGAAAGGGTATCACCGGGGTTGTGAGTGCGCAGAATATCACAATACTGGGACATGCTGCCATCGGTTGCCAGGATCAGGCCTTCCATGAGGGTCATAATATCGCCTCCTTTGAGGCCAGACTTATCTGCAGGCGAGCCCGATTTAACCGAGGAAACCCAGATGCCAGAAATTGAACCATCATCGCTGACAACTGCCTGGCCGTTGACCCCGATCGAGTCAACATCCTTACCCGTGCGAAGTTGGTCGATGAGCGAAATTGCCACAGTCTTTCCAATAGCAAAATATTGATCGGCTGCTGCATACGCCGCATAATTAACGCCAACCACTTTACCGTTTGCGTCCAACAAAGGTCCGCCTGAATTTCCCGGATTAATCTTGGCATCATGCTCGATCACGGCGTCTACCGAAGCCCAACTGGTCTCGCCGCTGGTTTTTTCTTTCGACACAATACCTTTGGTCAAGGTGAATTCGGGGTCGCCAAGCGGAAAACCAGCCGCATATACTTCGAGCCCTACGCTCACTGCCTCCGGATGCCATTCCATGTAAGGGAAACCATCGCCCTCGATATCGATAACAGCCAGGTCAGAGCACTCTGAGACCCCCAGCACTTTCGCATTATAGGATTTACTGGTATCGCCACCCACCCATATTTTCAACAAGGCTGCGCCTGTGACAACATGGTTGTTCGTTACCGCAATGCCGGATGGATCGATGATAAATCCCGATCCACGGCCTGCAGAGTTGTATTGAAAACCGGCTTCAGGATCAACAAAAGAACCTTGAGCCTCGATTTGAATGATCGCTTTTTTTGCATCCTGAAGGTTTGAGATCAGGCCCTCAGGCACCGGCGTATCCGTAGGCGGCGCCGGGGTTGGCTCTACCGTGTTGGTAGGTTGAACTTGTTGAACAGGGGTAGATTCTTTTACAGGCGGGGCCACCGTTGGGGTAGTGGTGGTTGGGCCACACGCCAAGCTGACGATGAGTATCAAAATACCCATCCATAAAAACGGGGTATACACCTTATTTTTCATCGGCTGCTCCTCACGAAAGTTGATAAATTTACTGGCTCATCCAAGACCAGCTAACTTATTTTAGCACAAAATTTGTCCGAATAGTAAATTATTTACGAGGCGATTATTCATGACAACAAAGCACGATGAGTAAGAATTGCCACCCCTCCAGCCACCAGCGCAATAAAAACCAGCATACCCTCCACAATGCGCAATGCCTTCCTGGCAGCATCTGGTGGGGCTGCTGTTTCCCGTTCAGGCTCGGCCTGTTCTGTTTCGGTTGGATCCAGCCAAGAAAGCGTAGGCTCAGTTGGTTGCTCTAACCACTCGGGATAAGCTCCTGGCTGAGGCGTTGCAGTGGCAGGCGACAACAAATTTTCCGGCATTAAAGTCGCCGTAGGTTGAGCTTCCATTCTCGGCTTAACTGCCATAGTAGGAGAGATTACCTCGCCAGTGGAGTAAAGATCTGCCTGCTCAGAATTTTCCCCACCTTGGGCAAGCATCATCGCCTCACCTTCCGGGGTAGGGGCTGCCGATTTCATAGAAGTATCTGCCGGTGGAGTCTCCTGATCGCTTTCATCCAGGTGATACGCCTGGGGGAGTTCATCCGGTAGAGGTTCAGAGCCAACAGGTGCGATATTCGCATCGGAGGTGGAAATCGCCAGCTCTTTTTCAACCGCCCCTGGAGCATTCAAGGCAACTGCCGGCGCGGCGGCTGTCTGCTCATTATTACGAATCAATCCCAAGCCCACCCAATCGAACAACACAACCACCACAAACAAGAAACTGGCTAAGGCTGAAACAAATCCAAAAACAGGCGCAACCCGCTCAACAGGATGGACGGCAGCCATTTGCTTGCTCAATGTGAAGTTGCGCGGGGCGCGATAACGAGGCAGGCTGCGCAATACAAAACGAAGCTGCCGGATATCATCCAACTCTGCTGCCAATCGAGGCTCTTGGCGTAAACGATTCTCTAGTTTTTTGCGCGCGGTAAGAGATAAGTTATCATCCAGATAGGCTGATAACTGTTCATAATCGCGAGGGGTAATGGGATATTTGTTCATCGTCCTTCTCTTATTTCAGACGATACTCTGCCGGTAAAAGTTCCCAAAAACCTTGCAAACAATCGCGAAGCCTTAACCGCCCTCGCGCCAGCCTGCTTTTTATCGTACCTAAGGGTTTCCCAATCGTTTCCGCGGCTTCAGAATAATCCAGGCCCTGGATATCAATCAAGACAATCGTTGTGCGAAACTCCGGCGGCAAGCCCCCCAAACAATCCATAATAGCGCGTTCCAATTCAGCGCGTTCCACCTGCTCTTCCAACATAGCGTCGGGGTCCGCCATCCAATGAGGCGAGTCGATCTCTTCACCTGCGTCATCGATCGGTTCTAAAGGAATGGTAGGATGGCGATACCGGCGGCGCAGCTCGTCATAACAAGCATTGGTCACAATCCGCAGTAACCATGCTCGAAACGATCCTCCTCGATAAGAATGCAAGCTTCGGTGGGCCGAAATAAAGGTCTCCTGCGCGGTATCCGCAGCGGCATCTTCATCCCCTAACATTCGAACTGCCTGGTTATACACCAAATCCTGGTAGGCTAAGACCAGGCGGTTGAAGGCGTCCAGATCGCCGTGTTGAGCAGCTTTGATCAATGCTATTTCATCCATGTGGCATATACCTTACAAATCTATTTTATCGCGATTGGTAAATGACCGAAAGTACTTTAGCATATTTTAAAGACATTGCAATCGCCTCTAAAGGAGGTTACAATCATCCCGGAGGTTCTTATGACAAATTCAAAACGTCAAATCGTAATCGCCTGCGTTGTGATCGCTAGCATTGTTTGCTTGTGCTTGAGCGTGGTGAGCATTATTGCAGCCGCTGTTTTTATTATTCAACAAAATATGCCTGCATCCATTTCATCCGAAACAGACGGCCCAATGCAAGCAGCAACGCCTGCCAGCGTGGAAGATCAAATGAAAGAAATTCAGGAACAGGTAATACAACTGCGTGGCCTGCAACCCACCGCAGATGTCCCCCAAGCATTGCTCACGCCCGAGGAACTCCGGCAGCATGTCATTGATAATTTTCTGGCAGATTACTCTTCCCAGGATGCCAGCGAAGATGCCATCATCCTGGCGGCATTTGGTTTACTAAACCCGGATTTTGATTTATATAATTTTTACCTGGAGCTATACAGTGAACAGATCGCTGGCTATTATGATAATGAAACCAAAGAGATGTATGTAGTAAAAGGCGAGGGGTTCGAAGGCCCAGAACGGCTCACTTATGCTCACGAATATACCCATGTGCTTCAAGACCAGGTTTATGACTTTGAAAATGGCCTCAACTATAACGATGATGCCTGTGAAGAAAACAGCGAACGTTGCGCGGCAACACAGGCCTTGATCGAAGGTGACGCATCAAAACTGGAATTAGAATGGTTTAGCAAAAATGCCACTGACGAGGATCAGCAGCAAGTTTTTGACTTCTACGGTAACCTCTCTTCCCCCGTGTATGATAGCGCCCCTCTTTTCATGCAAAAAGATTTTCTTTTTGCCTATGAAAAAGGGCAAGAATTTGTCGAATACCTTTACAAAGACGGTGGATGGCAGGCTGTAGATGATGCCTACCTATATTTACCGGCATCTACCGAGCAGATATTACATCCCAAAGCTTACCCGAACGATGTGCCGCTTGAGGTAACCTTGCCCGAATTCTCTGATGCGCTTGGATCAGGTTGGAAGGAATTGGATCGCAACGTGGTTGGAGAATGGTATACCTTCCTTATTCTAGCTTACGGATTGAATGAAGATGGCCGTTTGGATGAAAAACAAGCCGGGAAAGCAGCGGAGGGCTGGCAAGGAGATGCGTATGTGGTGTACTACAATGAGCAAGACAATTCCACCGTCATGGTAACGACAATTCTCTGGGAATCCCCCAAAGAGGCAGCAGAATATGCTCGGGCTTTCGAGACCTATGCAAATGCTCGTTTCGGAGTAGATGCCGGCAGCCACAACGGGTATCAAACCTGGACCACAACCGAGGGCTTCCACAGCTTCATGCAAAACGAGTCTCAAACCATCTGGATCCTTGCTCCTGGTCCAGAAGCAGCTGATCAAGTGATCTCTATTCTGCCATAACCTTAGAGATGACTTATGTCCATTGATATTTCTCGCATTCAGGCCTTGTGTTTTGACGTTGACGGCACTTTGAATGACACAGACGATCTGTATGTTCAGAGGCTTGTCGGCTGGCTCCGTCCATTTCGGTGGGTGTTCAAGGAAAGTGATCCCATCCCGTTCGCCCGCTGGGCAGTCATGACCACAGAAACGCCCGCCAACTTCTTTTTTGGAATGCCCGACCGGTTGGGTTTTGATGATAAGATCACAGCCCTAAGCAATTATTTCTATGGTCAGAGGATCAGCAAAAAGGCTCATCCCTTCTCCATCATCCAGGGCGTTCAAGAAATGCTGGACCAGCTTGTCCATCGCTACCCCATGAGCGTGGTTAGCGCCCGTGATCAACGCACTTCGGAGATATTCCTGGATCAATTTTCGCTGCATCACTATTTCCGCTATATCGTGACCGCGCAAACCTGCCGCCACACAAAACCTTACCCGGATCCGATCCTGTGGGCTGCCGAAAAAATGGGGGTTGCCCCCAGCGCCTGCCTGATGATCGGTGATACCACCGTAGATATGATTGCAGGCAAAGCTGCTGGAGCCCAGACCATTGGTGTATTGTGCGGGTTTGGCAGCGAGAGCGAACTGCTGCGTTGTGGTGCCGACCTGGTCATCCCATCCACAGCAGAACTGGCAGGCATTTTACTGCGCCCAGAGGAAGTTCTATCGGGAAATAGCACAGGTTGACAGAGCGATTATTTCTGCCCTATGCAGGTTGAATCGAACGCGAGAATAGAACCAATTAGCTATTGTGCGAGTCAGGCAGATTGTATATAATTCAACTATGGGAGTTTCGAAGCAGATCAATTTCAAACCATCTTACCTGGTTATCATTATTTTGGTACTGGCGCTGGTCCCTGGCATAAGCAGAGCCCAGTCCGGTAGCGACGGATATTATTTCAATCAAACCGGGCATTACGTCAAGGGCGAACTGTGGGCGTATTATCAATCTATTCCCAACGCCACCCAGGTTTATGGCTTCCCTATCACCGAAGCTTATCAAGATCCCGCTACCGGGATCACCATTCAATACTTCCAACGAGCAAGGTTTGAATATTATCCTGGTAATCCACTAGGGAAACGCATCGTGGTAACTCCCCTGGGGAAACTTCTCCACGAAGAAGCTCAACTACAGTTGCATCCAAATGCACTGCCGCCACGTCATTCGGCCTGTCTATATTTTGATGAAACTGAAGCACAAACTTGCTATGCCTTCTTAGATTATTATCATGCAATGGGAGGAAAGAAAGTTTTGGGCGTGGCTCTTTCAGATATCTCTTACGAGGGAAAGCTGGTTGTCCAATATTTCACCTACGCTCGCCTTGAATGGCACCCGGAAGAGCCTCCAGGACAACGCGTAAAATTTGGCGATATTGGCAGTGAATATTTCAAACAACACGAAAACCCCGCTCGAGGTCTGTGGGAAAAATTTATTACTGACGTAGGTTTTGCTCAAGAATTGATTGTTCGATCCAGCTTTACGTATCCTATTGTTTCTCCAGGCACACAGCAGACAATCTATGTCACCGTTCAAGATCAACGGTATATGGCGGTAGCAGGAGCAAGCGTTAAGATCACGGTCAAACAACCCGGCTTTAAAGATGTAGTCTTAGAATTAGGTCCAACCAACTATAGTGGCATTGCCTCTAAGACATTCCCAAGCAATCGGATCGTAGGTTTGGTGACCATTGACATTGAGGTAACATATAACTCGCTGAACAAGAAAACGGTTGCCTCATTCCGCATCTGGTAACAATAATTCTATCGTGGGCCGCGTAACTGTGCCAGCAAGCGCTGGTAATCAGCCACGTTGGGTGGATTCATTGCAAGAATCGCCATGATTGCTTCAATGGCCCCCTCGCGATTACCTGATGCCAGGCATAACTCACCCACCGCGTCTAGCTTTTGGATAGCATCTTCGGTCCGTCCCATCTGGCGGTAGAATTCTCCCAACTGTCTTAAGATTTGAGGCTGCTTGGGATGTTCCTCAGCCATCCGTTCCAGGAATCCTAATGCTTTATCCTGATTACGCACTCCCACCAGGTATTTGACATAACTGAGAATTTCCGCCAGGGCGGCCGAGCTCTGATTCAGTCGGAAGTTCATATCGATCAGGGAAACCCTTGCAGCTTCATCTTCCGGCAAAAAATTCCGGATCTGCTCGTAGCTTTTCATGGCCTGCCGCCAATCCAGGCGCTGCGCATCAATATCTGCCACACGTCGTAAGACCTTGACGCGCAATTCGCGACTCGCATTTTTCTGCTGCGCCAACCGCAAAGCCTGGTTAAATGTCTTCCCCACCATGTTCAAATCTGCCAGGCTAAAGTAGATATCTGCCAGGCGGATATATTCATTGATCGCTTCCTCATATTGTTCATTTTCGATGATCAAGTCAATGAGTCTGTTACGGGCATCCATGTCCATTGGGGAAAGATCGGCGATACGGCGATACATACCCACAGCACGTGCACTCTCTCCACGGGTGCTGTAACTTCGGGCAACTACCATGAATTTTTCCACAGCCTGTTGGAATTGGCCCTGCTGCATCAACAGGTCACCCATCAAAACATGCAAAGGGAGATACATAGGAGAAGCCTGCAAAGCATAGAACGATTCTTCCACTGCAGAACGATGTTTACCGGAACGGGCCAACCTCTGGATATTTGACATTGTATCCACCATCTCCCCGCTGCCACCCTCCATCAATGCATCAGCCAGCGGCGAAATCAAATCAGTGCCTGCCGTAGACAGCTGTTGACGCGCTTCACGTAAATAATTCTTCCAATTAGGGCGCAACAACATATCCAAAAGATTGTCACAGAGTTTGTGAGTAGCAGAGGTTTCATCTGCCAAAGCCTGGGTTTCAATGAGAGGATCATACATCTGCCCCAACATTTGCGCCTGATCTTTAGTAACCACCTGCATATCAGCC
>CAZVRZ010000045.1:0-2906 GCA_964629965.1 uncultured Anaerolineaceae bacterium | reverse complement strand
AGCCAAGCGCAGCGCTTCAAGTAAAGCGATCGAGGCATCCTTATAGCGTTCCAATTTCTGGTGGATCTGACCCATCAGCAAATACCCAGCCAGGGCATAAGCAGGAGTTTTTACCACTCGATTCAAGGTGCGCATTGCACTTTCCAATCGAGTAGCATCAAACAACAGGCTCGCCAGGTTGAAGTGAGCAGCCGGCAGATCCAGCCCAGCAGAGATTGCCTGGTCCAATTCTTCGATCGCCATTGAATTCTTTTTACGAGTCTGCGTGTCAACAGCCTGACTCAAGTGGATCATAATCTGTTTTGAATCCACTTGAGCGTTTGCCTGGCCTGCGCTTTCATCATCCATTGACTCAAATAGATATTCGGCTAACTCAGCAAGAGCGCGCTGGCGCGCCTCTTCAACCGGGTTTTCGCTGGGACCTTCCGGTTCCTCTGGGATAGGAGCAGGCGCTGGAACAGGTTCAATTGGCCGTAAAGGTTTTGACGGGTTGCGCGTTTGAGAAAATCTAGGCAGCAAACGGCCCATTTTGAGCAGCGCCAATGCTTGCTGTGCTTCAGTGCTCTCGGGGAAAAATTGAAGAATATGGGTTATCGTCTGAGCGGCTTTCTGTACTTCCCCAGCATGCTGGTACAAGCTGCCGACAATAAAATACTCTCGTTGAGCATCTTGTTTGCGTCCCAATCGTTCGTAGACCAACGCCAGTCGCGAGTGTGCCGCCAAGAAATCAGGGCTTAAATCGGTTACGTGGATCCACAAATCAATCGCCTTGTTGATATCGCGATTCTTGATATACAACTCAGCAGACTGCATAAAAGCCTCAACAGCCGGCACAGCCTTACCGGTACGCTCAAAAAGCTCGGCCACCTTTTCCAAGGGTATTGGGTCTTCGGGTGTAAGCTTATACGCTTTCTGGTAATAAACCAACGCCTCTTGATATTCCCCCGATTCATAGAGGGCAAGCGCCAGGCTGGTTAATGCTTTTGGATTGTCTGGCGCATCTTCTAATGCCTGGCGATAATACGAAGCAGCTCCCGCCCAATTTTGATCCCAGGCAGCATTATGTCCCTGGTTCATCGCTTTGTCAAAACGCTCGTTTCCAGCCATGCTAACTCCTAAAACACTCGCCTATATCTCTTTCATTGAACCCCAATTCACTCCACATCGCGCCTCGGCCTTTAGGGGTACAAGGAGAGGGTAAGCGCTTTCCATCACCTGGCGCACAGTTTCGGCAGTTCTTTGCATTTCTTTTTCAGGACATTCTAACACTAATTCATCATGAACCTGAAGCAACATCCGGGCCGATAACCCGGCCTGTGCCAGCGTAGGAGCAATTCGTAGCATAGCCAATTTCATGATATCTGCCGCGGTTCCTTGGATAGGGGCGTTAATGGCCTCGCGCTCCTCGCGGTTTCGCATATTCTGGTTGCTTTGAGTTTTCAGGCCAGGGAAATAACGTCTCCTGCCCAAAAGTGTTTCGACATAACCCTGTTCGGTGGCACGCTGGCGCATACCATTCAAATAATTCTTCACTCCAGGGAACCGTTCGAAATAGGCACTGACAAAATCTTCTGCCTCGGCCAGGGTCAGGTCGGTTGTTCGCGTTAGTCCAAAGGCGCTCATTCCATAGATCAAGCCAAAGTTGATCGCTTTGGCATGTCTACGCTGTTCTTTCGTGATGTCATCAATAGAAAGATTATATATCGCGGCTGCAGTCGTTGCATGGATATCCTGCCCAGCGCGGAAAGCAGCAAGCATAGCCTGATCTTCTGCCATGTGAGCCACAATGCGCAGTTCTACTTGTGAGTAATCAACCGAGATCAATATCTGGCCTGGGCCAGCTACAAAAGCATGCCTCACCTGGCGCCCGAGCTCGGTCCGAATAGGGATATTTTGCAAATTGGGATTCGAAGAGGCCAATCGTCCCGTGACCGCCCCGGTCTGATTATAAGACGTGTGTACTCTACCCGTTTCTGGATTTACTTGACGGGGCAATGACTCGACGTAAGTGGACTGTAATTTTGACAATTCTCGATATTCTAAGATCCTGTCTACCACAGGGTTTTTCGCTCGTAACAACTCCAACACATCTGCCGAGGTAGAATAATGCCCACTGGTAGTCTTAGGAGCGCCGGCTGGTGGACTTAACTTGAGTCGTTCGAAGAGCGCTTCAGATAGCTGCTGTGTAGAATTTAAGTTGAAATTCCATCCAACATCCTGGTAAACCTGCTGTTGGATGGCTATCAGACGTTGGTTCAATTCTGTGGACATTTGTTGGAGATATTGACGATCTAGCGCAATTCCTGCCATCTCCATATCCGCCAGTACAGTCACCAAAGGCATCTCCATATCTTTTAGCAAAGAAATCGCATGAGATGATTCGAGTTCGCTCTGAAGCTGAGGCATCAGGCGGAAGATAATCGCCGCATCTGCGGCTGCATACGAACCCACCTCCGTAATGGCCACATCCGACATCAACCTTTGAGTTTTCCCCTTGCCAATCAAGGTTTCAATTTCCGTCATCTTGTAGTCGAGTCGCACCCAGGCCAGGTTTTTGAGACCCAGGTTTCGGGAGATTGGATTGCACAGCCATTCTGCAATCATGGTATCAAAAGCTAATGGAGCAACTCTCAGATCGTGCCGAAAAAGAACAATGTAATCATATTTTAGGTTATGACCCACCTTGGGGATCTTGGGGTTAGCCAACGGGCCGCGTAAAGCCTCGATTGCTTTCTCCAGCGGCAGCTGCCCGCCCATTTCAGATTGATGTCCAACAGGTACGTAATAGCCTTTGCGCCCATCCACTGCCAGCGAGATGCCAACCAATTTCGCAAGCATCGGGTCGGTGGATGTGGTCTCGGTGTCAACCGAGATCATGCTCGCAGATTCCAGGCGACTTACCAGGC
>CAZVRZ010000044.1:0-36171 GCA_964629965.1 uncultured Anaerolineaceae bacterium | reverse complement strand
TCTTTGCCCTGGCTTGCAGCCTCAACTACCTGGTAAGGTAGCAACTTGGGTTAAAAAATGTTTCTGTTTGCTGATCTTATTTGAATTGGAGGCTATATGCATCACGAGATCATTATCCGCGGTGCCCGTCTGCATAATCTAAAAAATATCACCCTGGCGATTCCAAAGAACAAGTTTGTTGTTTTGACCGGCTTATCTGGCTCGGGAAAATCTACATTGGGTTTTGATATCCTTCACAAAGAAGGCCAGCGGCAGTATATGGAGTCGCTTGGCTTGGTCACCGGCGGCGTATCGAAACCGCCGGTGGATAGCATCACTGGCCTTTCGCCCTCGATCAGCGTGGATCAGTACCTGACCAATCACAGCCCGCGCTCGACCGTCGGCACGGTCACCGAAGTATATACTTATTTGCGAGTGCTTTATGCTCGCCTGGGGTACCGGGAGTGCCCGGCCTGCGGGGGTGATGTGCCCCCGGCTTATCATCCGGATGACCGAGACTGGGATGATGACTCCGGTATTGGCAGCGAGGGCCTCGACTCGGACGAGTGGTTGTCTTGCCCTCACTGCGGGGCTTCACTGCCGGAGATTGGCATGGCTAATTTTTCGTTCAACAAGCCGGATGGCGCCTGTCCAACCTGTACCGGATTGGGCGTGGTGCACCAGGCCAACCTGAACCGGGTGGTAGATTTGGAACGCAGCATTCCGGAAGGGGCGGTCAAAGGCTGGGATGCGTTTTATATCCAACATCATGCGAACACGTTGCAAATGGCCTCCCGCTATTATGGTTTTGCTTTTGACCCGGCCCAACCGGTTAAGTCTTTCTCGCCGGCTGCCCTGGATCTTCTGTTGTACGGTGTGGAGAGCCCACAGTTTCGCCGCCATTTTCCTGACAAGGAGCCGCCTACCACGGTTAGCCAGGGACGTTTCGAGGGACTGGTTACCAATCTGATGCGCCGTTACGCCGAGCATATCCAGGATGCAGATTACCGCGAGAAATTGAACGAATTCCTGACGATGCAAACCTGCGCCGATTGCAACGGGACTCGGCTGCGTCCCGAGAGCCGGGCTGTGAAAGTGAACGGCCGCTCGATCGTGGAAGTGGCCCGGCTGCCACTCATGGAACTGGCAGATTGGCTGGCTGCGCTGCCGGCAGCCCTGAGTGCCGATGAGATGTTGGTTGCCGAGTCGATCCTGGCGGATCTGTCCGGGCGGATCGAACGTCTGGTGGAAGTGGGCGCCGGCTACCTGACGCTTGAACGCTCTTCGCCAACGCTCTCGATGGGAGAGGCGCAGCGGTTGCGCCTGGCTGCCCTGTTGGGTTCGGGGCTGAGCGGCGTGCTGTATGTTTTAGACGAGCCGACCATCGGCCTGCACACCCGCGACACCCGGCGTTTGATCGCAGTATTGAGACGGCTGCGCGACCTGGGTAACACGGTTCTGGTGGTGGAACATGATCTGGAGATGGTGCGCTGCGCCGATTACGTGGTTGATTTTGGTCCCGGTGCGGGCAAGCACGGTGGTCAGATCGTGGCGGCCGGTACACCGAACCAGGTGGAGGCGCAGCCCGGTTCGATCACTGGAGATTTCCTGGCGGGACGGGCAGTTGTTCCAACTCCTCAGCGGCGGCGTTTACCGAATGGAAAAATGCTGACGGTGAGCGGTGCATGCCAGCATAATTTGCAGGATATTTCTGTTAGTTTTCCGTTGGGGCTGCTGATCGCGGTGACGGGCGTTTCGGGCTCGGGAAAATCCTCGCTGATGTTTGATATACTCGATCGGGCGGCACGTCAGCATTTCTATGGCGCTAACGTATCTCCCGGCGCTCACACTGCTATCGAAGGCTGGGAATACCTGGACAAGATCATTACGATCGATCAAAATGCCATCGGGCGAATGTCGCGTTCGAATGCTGCCACTTACACTGATACTTTCACTCCCATCCGGGAAATCTTTGCTGCCACACCTGAAGCCGTCAGCCGCGGGTTCATGCCTCGCCATTTCTCATTCAATGTGCCGGGAGGACGCTGCCAACGCTGCGAGGGAGCGGGCACGCTGGCTGTGAAGATGCACTTCCTACCGGACGTGGAAGTGCGCTGTCCGGCCTGCCGTGGGCGTCGTTTTACCCGCGAAACCCTGTCGGTGCGCTATCGCAACCATGATATTGCCCAGGTGCTTGATCTCTCAATCGAAGATGCCCTGGCTTTATTCCAGGATGTGCCTGCGGCTGCTTCTCGTTTGCAGGTTATGGTGGATGTCGGCCTGGGTTACTTGCAGCTTGGGCAACCCGCCAACACGCTTTCTGGGGGAGAAGCCCAGCGGGTGAAACTGGCCAAAGAACTAGGACGACGCGCTTTGGGCCGCACTCTCTACCTGCTCGATGAACCTACGATTGGCCTGCATGCTGCCGATACTGCCCGCTTGCTGGCGGTGCTCCAGCGCCTGGTGGATGCTGGTAATACGGTAATCGTGGTGGAACACAACCTGGACTTTGTCAAAGCCGCCGATTGGGTGATCGACCTGGGGCCGGAGGGCGGCGCGGCCGGCGGTCGGTTGATTGCCCAAGGGACGCCCGAAGAAGTGGCGCGTATCCCCGGCTCGCATACCGGCGTTTGTTTACAGGCCTTGCTGGGCAAAGTTTTGGCGAACGAGTGATCTGCTCAGGAAAGATCACCGGCCCACAACCGCTGCATTTCTTCGCTGGAGACCAGCAGGTCATCCAGCTTGCCCTGCGCCTCGATCATGCCATCTTTCAAGATGATGATGTGATCGGCCCGGCGCAGGGCTGCTTTGCGGTGAGATACGACCAGGCAGGTCTGCCCGGGTCTTTCGAAGACCCGTTCCCACAGAGTGCGTTCGGTTTCGACATCCAGCGCGCTGGATAGATCGTCGAAGACCAGCAGCTCTGGCTCGCGCACGAACATGCGCGCCGCGGCGGTGCGCTGGATCTGCCCGCCGGAGAGCTTGACGCCTTTGGGGCCAACCATTGTCTGCAGGCCATCTTCGAACTCTTTCAAATCTTGATCCATGACCGCCGAGCGTACTGCCCGGTAAATGCTATCGTCGTCTTTGTCCAGGCCCATCAGAATATTATCTCGCAGCGTATCGCTGAACAGGCGCGGCACCTGGGCGGTGTAAGCGCAGCGGGGCGGAGTGAAGAATTCACCCGGCCTTTCCACCGGCGCCCCGTTCCACCGGATATCGCCTTCATCTTTCTGCAGCAGGCCAAGCAGGACGCGCAGCAAGGTGGTTTTTCCCGAGCCAATCCGCCCGGTGACCACTGTAAAGGAGCCGCGTTCCAGGTTCAAGTTGATGCCTTGAATGCCATGGTCTGATCCGGGGAAGTGGAAGGTCAGGTTGGCGGCTTCTACCCTGAGCAAAGAATCGGCCGCGCTTTTTTGCGGATAAACAACCTGTGGAAACTTGCCATCCAAATAAACCGGGCTGAACTCAACCAGCGCTTCTTTCTCCGAGCCTTCCATCAATCGCTGCATGCGCTCGACCGAAATGCCGATCTGCCGGTAGCGGGCGATCACCAGGCCCGAGAAGGCGGTCAGTTCGGAGATAAAGTCCAGGTAAAAAACGAAAAGGGCAAAATCCCCAATGGTAAATTCTCCATACTGCATCGATTGGCCAGCCAGGATTAGAATGATGCCGGTACCAATGTTGGTGGCATTGTGGAAGATCGAGTTGAGAATCTCGTTGAATAAACGGTCTTTCAGAGTAAGGATGCGCCGTTCTTCGTTGAGCTCATTGAAATGCTCGATCACGCCTTCCTCCGCAGTAGCCACTTTGACAGCCTGGACTGCGCCGAAGAATTCTCCGATGAAACCGGTGATGATGCCTGCCGCCCGGCGGCTGGCGCGGCGATATTCATCGATACGCTTGGTGGAGGCGCCTGCCACAATCCCCACCACGATGAACGGCAGGATGGAAAGAGCGGTGATGGAGGCGTTGATGCGCACCATTACAATGATGGCAATAATGCTAAAAACCACCTCGCCTAAAATATCGTTGATCCATAAGGCAAACAACGGAATTTCGAATGTGTCGGAGCGGAAACGGCTGACGGCCTCGCCGGGCGAATCGGGCAGGGCAGAAGCGCCCGGGCGCCGCAAAATGTGCTTGAGCAGGTTGCGACGCAGCATGGTCATGGCGTTCATGAAAAATGGCACGTTGGTTGTTACCAGCCCATAAATGCCCAGGGTGCTGCCGATCTCGGCCAACAGGAGCAGGGCCACGATCGTCCATAAGTTCAGACCAATCTGAGCGTCGCCGGACAGCATGTTGAAGAACTCTCGCAGCGCCAGGGCAGGGATCTGGATGAAGAGCATGGTGATGATCATAGCTACCAGGTTGGCTATCCACAGCCCAGGACGATACTGGATTGTTTTTAGAATCACTTTCCAGGCAGGGATCTTATTGCGGGTTTCGGGAACTTTATCGGAGAGCGTTGCAGTGTTCATGCCAACACCTCCTCCATGCCGGTTTGCAGCAGGTGGTAGAAACGCGAGTCGGGATTGGAAGCCAGGCTCTGTCTTTTGCCATATTCTGTAATCCGCCCCTTTTCAAGGATCATGATCTCATCTGTGCGGTGGATCGTTCCCAGGCGGTGGGCAATGATAATGGCGGTGCGGTTCTTCAACAGCTTGTCTATGGCGCGCTCGATCAAGTGTTCTGTGGCGGGATCCAGGCGCGACGAAGCCTCATCCAGGATGACCAGTCCGGGGTCACGCAAAAAGACGCGCGCAAAAGCCAACAACTGCGCCTCCCCGGCCGAAAGGCTGCGCCCGCCGGTCTCGATCTTGGTATCCAGGCCTTTCGGCAAGGCCCGGTACCAATCCGACAAGCCCAGTTCTTCGATGACTGCCAGGATCTTATCGTCCGGTATGCTGCGGTTGAAGAAGGTGACGTTATCGCGCACGGTGGCCTGGAAGAGTTGAACATCCTGCGTGACCAGGGCCACGCGCTGGCGCAGCGCTTTCAAATTTGGATAAGGCAGGGCCACGCCGCCCAACGCGATCTGCCCATGGGTGGGATCATACAGGCGGAAGATCAAACGCGCCAGGGTGGTCTTGCCGGAACCGGTGCGCCCTAAAAGTCCCAGGACGGTTCCGGGTTTTATCTGAAAATCGATATCTTCTAAAACGGGCTCGTCTTCCTTATACGAAAACGATACTTTTTCAAAGGCCAGGGACAATGGGCCGGCTGGAATATCCTCGCCGGTTCCATCCTGGATTGTAGATTCGATGGCGCGCAGTTCTCGGATGCGCTCGGTAGCTGCGCCAATATTTTGCAGGTTTTCAACTTGCTGGGTCAGTTCGCGAATCGGCCGGCGCAGCAGGTTGGTATAGTGCACCACCAGGTAGGCCGAGCCCAGGGTGATGATGCCGGCGCGGAACAAGTAATACCCGGCTACAAAGGCTGCACCGATGCCGGTGGTCAGCAAAATACTGGCGGTCAGGCGTACAACGATGGAGAGCCGCGCCCCGGTCCTCCAGTGTCCTAACACGACGTAGGAAAGCTTGTAAACCCCTCTCAGGACGAAGTCGACCGCGCCGCTAGAGCGGATATCCTCCGTGCCTGCCAGGCGCTCTTCGATATAGCCAAACAGGTCGGCGATGGCTTCGCGCATTTTCTTTTGGTGTGGAATGGCAATTCCACGCACCTGGTTGAGGGCCAGCAGGGTGACAATGGTGATGACCGTGAAGATGCCTCCCAGCCGCCAATCCTCCAGGAACAGGGCTCCTAAGATGCCGATCATTAGCAGAATGTTGCCCAGGACGCGGATCACCAGTTGAGAGAAGAAGTTAGATAACTCGGCAACATCGCCATCGATACGCTCGATCAGCTCGCCAGGGCTGACGTTGTTGTGATAGCTCATATCCAGGTTCAGGCAGTGTTGCGCCAGGTCAGATCGCAGCGCGTTCGTAGCCACCCAGGCCACGTATTCACCGGTATAGGTAGCGCCAACGCCGATGACTTGCTGGATCAGCGCAATGGTAATGAATGCCAGGGCTGCCAGCAGCAGGCCGCGGCTATCCTTGCTTGTTTGGGTCGTGTCAATAAAATATCGCATGATCTGAGGGTTGACCACCTGCAAACCGATGCTGGTCAGGAGCAGCACGGTCAGCAAGATGAAACGTCTCTTTTGCAGCTTGATGTAACGAGACAGCAGATCCCAATATTGTTGGAAGGGAATTTTCAAACCAATCTCCTTGGTCGGTAAAATAGCGCAGATAAGTATACTCCAGGAGATGCTAAAGAGATAGTAAAATATACTGGTGAAAATCAACTCCTTCAATCTCATATTCTTTCTATTCTTTGCTGCGCTGGCAGCTGTCGCTTTTTCAGGCGCTTTTGCAGGTCAATATCTAGAGTTATCCCGGCTTGCTGGAATACGATTCCAGGCAGTTACGCCCACACCCACCTATGACCCGTTGGCTACTCCTATGCTGCCCGAGAATCCTTCCCAGGTCGATACTGGTCGCCACGTCTATTATTACAACTGTATGCCTTGCCATGGCGACCAGGGGCAGGGACTGACGGACGAATGGCGCCAGGTGTGGGAGGAAGATCACCGTAACTGCTGGGATCGAGGCTGCCATGCGGGGCGAAAAGAAGACGAGGGGTTCCCCATACCAACGGTTGTGCCGGCGATCATCGAAGAACAATACGATGGTCATCTTGCCCTGGCGCATTTCGCGAATTCGGCCGATCTTTTCCGTTACTTGAAAACAACCCATCCCCCTCAAAACCCAGGCATCCTTTCGGACGATGAATACAATGCTTTGGTGGCTTTTCTGTGGCAGGCCAATCTCAGAAATACCGAAGAGGCGTCGGGCGTGCAAGCGACTCTGGTAGCTACGGTATCGCCATCTCCGGGTCTTGCGTCAGAGATGGATGCGTTACCGCTGCCAGCTTCCACAGAGCCGTTGAAGGAACAGGCGCACGAGCCGGGCTTTGATTTATGGAAAATTGCCTGGACTGGAGCGGTTGTACTCATCCTGGCAGGAGCAGTGATTTTAGTAATCAAGGTACTTCGCCATCGGCTAAAATCGTAGATATTAGAAAAGGAAAATCGAATGTTCGATGCTGTTCCGTTGACCGGTACTTTTTTGGATGAAATTTCGCATGATATTCCGCACCAGAATTGGGGCACTTCCGAATGGGAACGAGATTTTCAAGCCATGAAGGCCATTGGGATCGATACGGTCATCCTCATTCGCAGCGGCCATAAACGTTGGCTGACCTATCCATCCGAAGTGCTCATCGAGAAGCAAGGCTGTTATCGCCCGCCCGTTGACCTGGTTGACCTGTTCCTGACCCTGGCAGAAAAGTATGGCATGGCCTTCTATTTCGGTACGTACGACTCCGGGCATTATTGGCACGCCGGTGAATATCAGAAGGAGATCGATCTCAACCGGGCCGTGGTGGACGAGGTCTGGCAGAAATACGGAGGACGGGTTGCTTTCAAGGGATGGTACCTGACCCAGGAGGTAAGCCGGCGGACCAAGGCCATCATCGATGTGTACGCCGCCATGGGCCTGCATTGTAAGTCTATTTCCGATCAGCAACTGCCTGTTTTGATTTCGCCGTGGATGGATGGCATCAAGTCGGTTCACTCTTTTGGGCCGGAAGTCTACAAGGCCCAGGGGATCACGCTGGAAGAACACGAGCGAGAATGGGACGATGTGATGGGGGGGATCGCTGGAGCTGTAGATATCGTTGCTTTTCAGGATGGGCATGTGGATTTCCATGAACTGGCGGGTTATCTGGAGATCAATAAAAAACTGACGGACCGCCATGGCTTAAAATGCTGGACGAACAGTGAAACTTTTGACCGCGATATGCCTATCAAATTCTTGCCGATCAAGTGGGAGAAACTCTTGCTCAAGTTGCAGGCGGCTGCCCAGGTGGGCGTGGAGAAGGGGATCACCTTTGAGTTTTCGCATTTCATGAGCCCCAATTCCTGCTATCTGCAGGCGGGGAACCTGTACCATCGCTACCGCGAATACTTTGGATTGTAACCAGATGGAAAAGCCAGAATTCTACTCTCGCTTTGTCGCCGACCTCCGCAGCATTGGCGTGCTGCCTGGCAAGCTGCTGCTGGTCCATTCGGGAATCCGTCCTTTTGGATACGTTCCAGGCGGCGCCGAGACGATCATCCAGGGCCTGTTGGAGGTATTGGGAGAAAAGGGCACGCTGCTGCTGCCTGCTCTCTCGTACGAAACTGTCACGCCAGAGAAACCTTGCTTCGATATACTCAACACGCCTTCTTGTGTTGGCTTGATCGCTGAAAATTTCCGCTTGCGCTCGGGCACGCGTCGTTCGATGCATCCCACGCATTCGGTGTGCGGGGTGGGACCGCTGGCCGAAGCCTTGCTGGCGGCTCATGCCCTGGATACCACGCCTTGCGGCCCAAATTCGCCTTTTCATCGCCTGCCCGAGTTGGATGGGCAAATCTTAATGTTGGCGTGTAATCTGACTGCCAGCACCAGCATGCATGCGATCGAGGAAATGGCGCCGCCTCCCTATCTCTTTACCCCCCCGATCCTGTATAAACTGACTGATGAGAAGGGGAAAACGAGCGAGAAACAGTACACCCCGCATAATTTCCAGGGTTGGAACCAGCGTTATGATCGCCTGGCAAATGTGCTGGCAGAGCCCAGCCTGCGCGTGGGCATGGTGGCAGGCGCACAATCTTATTTGATCGATTCCCGGGTGCTCTGGCAAACAGCGGTTCCGATCTTGCGACAGAACCCGCTCTACTTTGTCGACCGGGTGCGCAGCGAACCATGATCTTGGTTGTCGGTGGGCTGCGAAAGATGAAAGCGGCCTCTTAATCTTTGATAAAAGTACCTCTGCGCAGGTCGCTGAGGGCTTGTTGGATCTCTGCGCGGGTATTCATCACGAATGGGCCATAAGGCGCGATGGGTTCTTTGAACGGCGCACCGGCCATGAGCATGAAACGAACCGGGCTGTTTTCGCTGGCTCTGACCTGTATTGGATCGCCGGCTTCGAATGCCAGCATGCGCACAGCCTGGATGAATTCACCCTGATCCTGTGAATGCAAGCCGAACCGGCCTTCTCCTTCGAATACGTAGGCCAGAACGGTATGGCCTGTTGGAATGTAAAGGTTAAATTCTGCTCCGGCCTCCAGAGCCACATCCATGTAGAGTGGCTGGGCGGCAATTTCTGTCACTGGCCCGATGGTTCCCTCATAATCACCTGCCACGACGCGCACGTGAGCGCCATGATGAATCACCGACGGGATGCTGGTCGACTTCACTTCTTGGTAGCGCGGCTGGCTCATCTTTTCTGCAGCAGGCAAGTTGACCCATAATTGGAAGCCGTAGATCGAGCCATTTGGGCCTCGATTGGGAATTTCTTCGTGCATGATGCCGCGCCCACTGGTCATCCACTGGACGTCTCCAGGGCTGATGGTGCCCTGGTTGCCAAGACTGTCACGGTGCTGCACACTGCCTTCCAGCATGTAGGTTACGGTTTCGATGCCGCGATGCGGGTGGGTGGGAAAGCCGGCAATGGCTCCTTCAGCCGGATCATTAAAAGCAAAATGGTCGAACAACAGAAAAGGATCAAATGGATTGGCCACAGTTGGAGCAAAGGAACGGCGTAGTAAAACATCGGCGCCTTCGATCACATACTGCGGCTCGATCACCGCTTTGTTCATCCTGCTATCTCCTTGCGCGTGGACTGCTGCTAAATATCGCGCTGCTTGTTTACCCTAAGATCACTTGAACCTGGTTGTTTTCTTTTAGCTTATCTGCCGGAACGAGATTGCCTGCCAATTCCTCGCCGTTCAGCGTCAGAGAAACGACGCCGCTGCAAACCTTCTTGGGGTTGCTCACTTCGATCTGAATGTTCTTGCCGCGGAAGGAACGGGTGGCCTTGAACCCCTCCCAGGAGCTGGGAATGCACGGGTTGATGCGCAGCCCATCGATCTCTGGCTGCAATCCCAGGATATACTGGGTGGCGCTGAAATAAGCCCAGGCTGCTGCTCCGGTGAGCCAGGAGGTGCGGCAGTTGCCTGGCCGCGGCGAGTAGATAGAATACGTGGTTTGGCCCTGTACGTAAGGTTCGCTCTGCCGCACTTCGGCGCGGTCATTGTACGCGGCGGGCATGGAAGCGCGGTAGTATTCATACGCTCTGTCTCCATTCCCCATGAGACACTCCGCCATCACTCCCCAGCCCTGGGTGTGGTTGAAAATTCCGGCGTTCTCTTTGATGCCGGGGTTGAAAACCACTGCCCGCATCACCGTGATCGGTGTCTTGACGAAGGGTGGAGCGGATAGCATCAATCCATAAGGCGTTGCCAGGTGATCGTGAACGGTTTCCAGGCACTTGTGCGCCTGTTCAGGGGTGGCGGCGCCGCTGATGACCGACCAAACCTGGGTGTTCAGGTAAAATTGGCCTTCTTCATACTCGTGCGTTCCATACACCGTGCCATCCTCGCCGATGGCCCAGATGAACCAGTTGCCATCCCAGGCGCAGGCCTGGATCTTTTCTTCCATGTTCTGGCGCTGTTCCAGTGCCCAGGCCGCTTCTGCTGGCTTTCCCAGTCTTTCGGCGATCTTGGCATAGGTCGTCAAGCCCAATCGCACCTGGAAAGCAACGAACAGGCTTTCGCCATAATAGCCAAGCCGCAGGCAGTCGTTCCAGTCGGCGGATAATCCGCAGGGCAGGCCGTGTTTGCCGGTGCGTTCCAGGTTGAACTCTAGAGCGCGGCGCAGATGGCCCAAGACGGTGGCTTCTCCTTGGTCGGCATAAGGCAGTACTTTGTTGTAGAACTCTACATCGCCGGTTTCGCCCACGTAAGCCGGCACGGCATTGAAGAACCATAGACAGTCATCCGAGCGGAAATCTTCAGGATCGGGGCTTTTTTCATGGCCTGGGCGATGGTTGAAAGGCTTGAGAACCGGGATGGCGCCGCCATTAGACACCTGCCCCGTGAGCATCAGCTCCAAACGTTGGCGTGTTTCTTCGGGGATCGCTGCGGCCACACCGAGCAGATCCTGAACCGAGTCGCGGAAACCCAACCCATCACGCTCGCCGTTATAGACCAGGCTGGCAGCCCTGGACCAGGCGAAATTGATCAGGCAGTTGTAAAGCCCCCACACGTTAATGGTGTGGTTGAGGTCCTCGTCGGGCGTCTCTACCACCAGGCTGCCCAGCTTAGCGTGCCAGTTACTCTTTAACCTGGCTAACTCGCTCTCGGCGCGTTCCAACGAGCCAAATTCTGCCAGGGTCTGCTTACCAACCGTGCGGGCATCGCCGATACCCAGTATGATCAACAGTTCTCGGCTCTCGCCCGGTTGGAGGCTCAGGTTGGCCTGCATGCTGCCGCAGGCGTTGTCTCCATATACATCGCTGTTGGTGCATTGGCCTTGTTCCACCACTTGCGGGTTATGGTAGCTGTGGTACGTGCCGATGAAGGCCTGGCGGCTGGTATCGTAGCCGGCGAGTTTTTCGCCTACCAATGCCATCCAGCAGCGGCTAGAAATGTCATGGACCTGGAAGGCAGGCGAATCGGGTGACAGGTTATCCTGAATTGCCACCCGCAGCATCCCGTCTTCGGTCAGCGAGCCGCGCACAATGAAAAGCGAGTATTGCAAATTCACCGTATCTTGGAAAGTTGTCCACTGGTTGGTAAATTCACAAAAGGAGAAAACAGACAAGTCGCGCGGGCGGTCGGATTCGTTGGTGATTTTGATGCGCCAGTATTCAAAAGTCTGCTGCAGGGGTACAAAGTAGGTGGTTTCGGTTGCAATGCCGGCGTAACGCGAAGCAAAGATGGAATAGGCAGTGCCATGGCGGCAGATGCTTTCGTATTGGTCGAGCGGTTTGCCAACGGGCTGCCAGGAAGCCGACCAGTAGTCATCGCTGGAGCGGTCTCGCAGGTAAAAATAGCGGCCTGGTTGATCCATGGGTGTGCTGTTGAAGAACAATCGCAAGAAACGCCCTTGAGCGCCAGATTTATAGAAACCATACCCTCCGGCATTGTTGGTGATGATGGCTCCATACTCGGTGGAGCCGAGATAATTGCTCCAGGAAAGCGGTGTATCTGGGCGGGTGATCACATACTCTTTGGCATTATCGTCAAAATAACCGTACTTCATGAATATCTCCTGTCGGATAATAGGTATAGATTGTGTAATCTGAGGTCGATCACTGATAATTATACAACTTCAAAATCATTAACCAGGCCTTCGTTGGAATTAGGGCCAACCCATACTTTAAAGGTTCCCGGTTCTACTACGTACTGCATGTTCTCGCCATAGAATCCCAATTCTGCTACCGGCAGCTTGAAAATTATTTTCTTGCTTTCGCCTGGCTCGAGGCGAACTTTGTGGAAACCCTTCAACTCCTTGACCGGCCTAACCCGGCTGGCAACCATGTCTGCCACGTACAATTGGGCGATTTCTTCGCCTGGAACTGCGCCGGTATTGGCAATCCTGGCGCAAATGGTGAGCGTGTCGCCTGGGGAGACATTCGCCGGGGAGATTTCCAGATCGGTGTACTTGAATTGGGTGTAGCTCAACCCATAGCCAAATGGATAGAGCGGTTCGACCGGTCCATCGATATATTTCGATGAGAACTTAAAATCATTGGCTGGCCGGCCGGTAGGAGGGTGATTGTAGTAAATGGGTACCTGGCCGACCGCATAGGGAAAAGTCACTGCCAACTTACCGCTGGGATTATAATCGCCGAACAAAACGTCTGCCACTGCGTGACCAGCCTGGATTCCCAATTGCCAGGCTTCCAGGATGGCAGAGGCATGTTCGGCCACCCAAGGAATGGCTAAGGGACGGCCGTTGACCAAAACCACCACCAGCGGCTTGCCGGTTTGGTGAATGGCGCGCAGCAGTTGTTCCTGGTTCCCGGGTAGGCCAAGCCCCATGCGACTGGATGCTTCGCCGCTCATGATGCTTGTCTCTCCTACCACGGCGATAACGATCTCGGCTTGTTGAGCTGCGGCCACAGCCTCGGTAAAATCCTCCGGCCCGGCCTTGTTCGCCTCGCAGCCTCGAGCGTAGACAACTTCAGCGCCTGCTCCTGTGGATGCCTGGATGCCTGCCAGGATGGAAACGGCATCCTGTGGATGACCGGTGAACGCCCACGAGCCCAACATTTCGGCGGCGTTGTTTGCCAGCGGACCAATCACAGCGATTTTTTTGATACTCTTTGCCAGCGGGAGCGGACGGCTGGAGGCATCGTTGTCAACACCATTTTTCAGCAGCACAATGGCGCGCCGTGCGGCTTCTCTGGCAAGCTGGATATGCTCGGGCTGCAAGATGACCTCGTTTTCCCTGGCAGGAGTGGTGCGGTAGGGATTCTCAAATAACCCCAGCATGAATTTAATGCGTAGAACGCGCCGCACGGCCTCGTTCACTACCTTCAGTGAAACGATGCCTTCCTGCACAAGTTCGGGGATATAGGAGCGGTAACTTTGGGTGACCATATCCATATCGATCCCTGCCAGGATGGCTTTCTTGCCGGCATCTTTGCGATCTTTTGCATAGCGGTGAGCTACCAGTTCTCCGATGGCGTTGGAGTCGCTGATGACCAATCCCTGAAAACCCAGTTGTTCTCGGAGAACGGTAGTCAGCGTGTAATGATTGGCAGACGTGGGTACTCCATTCAAATCATTGAAGGCACTCATCACCGTGGCTACGCCTGCTTTGACCGCGGCGGCAAATGGCGGCAGGTACACTTCGTGCAGCGTTTGTAATGCCATCTCAACCGTGTTATAGTCGCGCCCGGCGACCGCTGCACCATAGGCCACGTAGTGTTTCGCACAAGCCGCCAGCCGGTCCGGCTGGGAGAAATCATCTCCCTGGAATCCTTTTACCTTCGCCGCTGCCAGGGCTCTGCCCAGGTAAGGATCTTCGCCGGTTCCTTCGGCAACACGCCCCCAGCGGGCATCGCGGGCGATATCCATCATTGGTGCGAAAGTCCAATGGACGCCGGCCGCGGCAGCTTCGCGAGCTGCAACTTCGGCGGTTCTCCTCGCCAATTCCGGCTCCCAACTGCACGCTTCCGCCAACGGGATGGGAAAGATCGTGCGGTAGCCATGAATCACATCCAGGCCAAAGAGCAGTGGGATGCCAAGACGAGTTTCTTCCAGGGCAATTTTTTGCAGGCGATTGATCGTTTCTGCTCCCAGAACGCCCAAATAAGATCCTACCCCTGCTTCTCGGATCCATTCTTCGTGGTAATCCCACTGTATCTTTTGGATTTTTTCGGGCTGCGGGTCATCCAGGAAAACACCGATATCAAACCCGCCGACAAGTGAAGGCCCAACTTGGGTTATCTGGCCCGCTTTCTCGGAGATGGTCATTTGTGCCAATAGATCATCGATCTTCTTCTCAATGTCTGCCTGGATCAGCCCCATATGTATCCTCGTTTTGATGTGATTATCACGCAGTATACCATTCACTTTGGCAAGGAGAAAAAAAACGTAGCGCCCTGGCTAATTGCGCCCTCGGCCCACACACGCCCGCCGTGGCGGTGGATGACCCTTTGGGTGATAGCCAGCCCAATGCCCGTGCCTGGAAATTCTTGTTCGTTGTGCAGGCGCTGGAATACTCCATACAGCTTGTTGACGTACTGCATATCGAAGCCGGCGCCGTTGTCGCTGACCGCGTAGACCAGCTCATCTTCGCTTTCTGTGCAAGTGACGCGAATGACAGCTCGCTCGCGCTGCCTGGAGAACTTGATTGCATTGGACAGCAGGTTGATCCACACTTGCCGCAGCAAGGAAGGATCGCCCATGGCCATCGGCATTCCTTCTACCTGCAAGTCGATCCGTTCCTGCTCCTGGGGAGCGACGATGTCTTGGTAGGTCACCTCCACCATGGCTGCCATATCGATCTGGGATTTTCGCATTTCTGCGTGGCTTACCCGAGAAAAGGCCAGCAAATCTTCGATCAGTTTATCCATGTGATGGGTCTTGTCCCGGACAATACCGCAAAGACGCTTGCCTTCATCGTCAAATAGATTGCCGTAGTCTTCGACCAGGATATGGGTATAGCCATCGATGGCGCGCAACGGCGCTCGCAGGTCATGAGAAACCGAATAGGCAAAGGCTTCTAGCTCCCGGTTGGCTGTTTCTAGTTCTGCGGTGCGCTGCGCCACCCGCTCTTCCAGTTCTTCGGCAAGCAGGGTGAGCTTATCTTGTACTCGTTTGAGGGTACACAGGTGGCCCAGGGTGGAGGCGTATAACTGGAGCAGCTCGAGATCATGCTCGGAAAACGGGGAATGGTTGATATAGTTATCAATGCTTAAAAAACCGATCACCTTTTCGCCATCCCATAAGCCTGCCGTTACTCGTTCGCCTATCCCAACCTGCTGGCTGTTGCGGTATAAAGGAGCTTCTCGATAATGTTGTATGGATGTTTTGCCCTCCACCACGTCAAACAAATGAGCTGAAGGAGAGATTTGGTGTGCGGCATGCCGTTCATCCGTGGTTTGACCATCCTCGCTGGTGCCAAAGGTGCCTAACATGGTCGTGTGATCTTCGGTGATAAACCACAATGCCAGGCGGTCGAATCCCAGGCGGTCGCGCCCGGCTTCTACCGCCTCCCGGCAGAGATCATCCAGGTTCTGGATTTTTGAGAGATCGTTGGTGACAGCCGCCAGGGTGGTAAGCTGTTGAGAGAATTCCTTCTCTATCTCGCGTTCGGCCGCCAGTGCATTTTCGAATTTTTTTCTCTGGGTGATATCATGCAGGTTGAACATTCGCCCGATGATCAGGTTCCGCCAGTCTTTGATGGTGGAAAGACGCAGATCGAAAATGCACGTTGAGCCATTTTGGGAAAGTGTTACTTCTCCGCTCGTATCGTCGCTTTGGGCTAAATAAAGTCTCAATTCTGGTAATAATACCTGCAGCGACTTCCCAATGACGGGGGCCGCTCCTCTTACCCATTTTTCTGCCGCAGGATTAATATCCACGATCCGATCATCGATATCGATGACAATGATGAGATCGTTCATGCTGTCGATGATTGCTCTGCGGGTGGCGGCGATCAAATCGCGCCGGCGGAAGCGGGATAAAAGAAAAACTACGCTGATGCTGCCGGCTGCCAATCCCAAAGCGGTTGCTGTGAACGGTTTGAACGGGCTGACTGCGAAGATGTCAAAAGCTGGGCCAAGGCAGGCCAAGATCGCAGCGACGGCGACGGCTCGCACCTCCCAATCATAGAATCCCTGTGAGCGATCCATGGCGCTGATGAGAAAGTAACAGCCGAGGCCCATCATGAAGTAGGCATATGCAACCAAAAACCAATAGCCGGCCCTGCCATCGATGATGGTCAAAAAGCTCATCGTGTCAATGATGGCTTTTATTCTGGCAGGATTCCATATCAGGCCATGCTGTTCATTTGTGATGATCAAGACCGCAGTGATAACCGGAACAATGCTCAACAAAATCTTAATTTTTGGGGTGAGCGCATGTTCTAATTTGCTGTAATACAATGCCAGGATTAAGAATGCGGTCGGGGAAACGGTAAACCCTAACACGCACATCTTGTACCAAAAGACTTTTGCAGAAAAATCGGGGCTGATGCCTTGCATGGCGCGGGCAAAGGTCAGTTCGGCGCACACCAGTAATAACGCCACACCGGGTTTCCAGGTTGGTTTACGCCTGCGATTGGATGCGACATAGAAGGCTGTCAAACCAAAGCAAAACGCTGCTATGAAGGATACCAGTATATCCTCAGTCATGATGGGGTTCATATCCTCGGAATGTTTATTGTGGCCGCAAGAATTATACCGATTATCACCTATGAAAGCGCAAAGCGCAAGTTACTTAAGTGTTAGTCACCGGTTCCATGTTTGTTGCGTGCAGGATATAAGCGGGTATATAATCATTTGGCGCAAAGCAAGCAACCCAAAACGGAAGCCGAAATCCATCTTTGTGCTGTCTATTGCTGGAAAGGAAAATAAATGCGTCCCATCTACCGTTGGATAATTGCTATTGTTCTGGCTCTCGTTCTCATTGGATTAGGTATCCCTACTTTTGGTATGGGCTTTTTTCTCGGCGGAATGGCCACTGACTCTTGTTCCAATTTGCCGGGCTACTCGATGCTGTACCTGGAAGTATGCTGGCCCATCGTACTGTTAGCAACTGCGCTCACTGCGCCAATCTTGATCATCAGACAGGTGCGCTGGCGGTGGGTGTGGCTAAGTCTCGGGATTGGCCTGGTGATGATTGTTGGGTGCATTATTTTTTGGTTTATCTACCTGAATTTTGCATGCTAGATGGAAAGTGTACCGGGTTGAAACCCGTGAATGCGCCCGAACCTCGCCAGCAGCCGACATCGCTTCGTTTGAGGGGATGCACTTGGCCTGGCCGCCAAGTTCCCAACCGGCAAAGCCTCCCGGCGCCGGCTATGAGATAAAACTTGTCCTTCCTATCAACCCTCCGCCGCTTGCTGGCTGCCTCCTCGGCGCTGCTCACCCCCACCTTACGCTGGTTCCTCCTGGCGATGATCCTGGCGAATATCGGCGGGTCGATGGTTTTTTCGCTGTTGGCAGTTTATATGGCGCAGGAAACCGGCGCCACGGTTGGCCAGGTGGGGCTGGTTTACACCCTGGCCTCGTTGGTGCCGCTGGCGTTCCAGGTGATTGGCGGCTGGCTGTCGGATAATGTGGGCCGCTTGCGCATGATTGCCATCAGCAGTGCTATTGCTTGCCTGGGGTATATCATTTTTCCCCTGGCACAGACCTGGAATTGGGTGCTGGTGGGTTTGTGCCTGGAGTATGTCTCCGGAGCCGTGATTGGCCCCACCTGGGGAGCCTTTGTTGCAGAACAATCCAGCGAGAAACAACGCGGGCGTGTCTTTGGCGTTTCACAAGGACTGTTCATGATCGTAGGCGTGATTGGGCCGTGGCTTTCGGGACTGCTGGCTTACCGGATCAGCTTTCGGTTCATGTATGTCACGGCAGCAGTATTGTACATCTTGGCCACGCTGCTGCGCATCTGGATGGCGCGGGCAGCGCGTTTCCGCAGCCCGGCGCCGGTGATGATTGTGGAAGGGCAGGGGAAAGACGACTGGGAGAAAGAAGGTGCACCGAGTTTAAGCTGGCGCTCGCTGGGAAACTCGATCCGAACGATCCTGATGCTGCTGTTCAGCGGCGGATTGATCACCTGGATCTTTCTGACCGATGGGGTTCGTGATGTGGCTTTTCGCCTCTCGAGCGAACTGCAGCCACTATATATGAATAAGATTGGCGGGCTGAGTGTGGAGCAGGTGGGGCAGGTCAGCGCAATCTTTGGCCTGTTCATGATGCTCACCACCTTTCCGGCGGGTTGGCTCTCGGATCGCATTGGCGAGCGGGTGACGATTGCTGCCGGCTTTATCATCGAGGCTATGGGGTTCGGCATCCTGGTCACCTGGAATAATTTTCTGGGGTATAGCCTGGCGATGGCGATTTTTGGATTAGGGGTGGGCCTCATGGCGCCTGCTTACGAATCTCTGATGTCGAAAGTGCTGCCGCCGCGCCTGCGCGGTGTGGGCTTTGGCCTGTTATGGACCAGCCTGGGTGTGATCTCGCTGCCTGCGCCCTGGCTGGGAGCCCGGCTGTGGGAGGTGGTAAACCCGCAGTTCCCCTTTGTGATCACCGGCCTGGTTGCCCTGATGACCGTCCTACCGGTTTGGCTGAAATTTCGAACCCGTGAACCTGAGCCGCGAGATTAAGCTGTACCTGGCGGAGCGCCTTATGCTTCGCAGCGCGTTTGACATTTACACCTTCCTGGCGGATAATCGATGAAAGTCATCTATTCGAAAATCGCTTTCTTTTCAAAGCAACGAAAATAGAAGTACTCATTCTGCTGCTTACGGCAAGTCAGGATATGATATGGCCAAAATTCAACATGGCAAGCGAAGCGCAGGTTATGTCATCGTATTCGGTATCATTGCATCTGTGGTTGTTTTGATATCTGGCGCCTGGTATCTGTTCTCTTTGGGGTCTGTTGTTTTTAAGTTATCGGCCGGATTCCTGGTATGCGATTTCTTTTTTGGATTGTGTTTTGGGATTGCCATGGCACAGGCAATGGCGCAATCACGCCCATATCGCAGAGAAGCAGTCTCTACTACCAGCACATTCAAAGCGATAGGCATCGGGGTGATTAGTGGATTGGCCTTCATCGTAAGAGGCATTTTGCTAGGGATGCTTTATGTCCTGGCCAAGCCGCCGTCCGGTGAGTTTCATTTTGTGTCGCTGGTGGTGTGTGGGTTGATCGGAGCAACCCTGAGCGCGGCCATTGGTGCGATATTCTATGTGCCGCTGGTGGGGTTGGGCAAGAATGAGTTGGCAGTGCTGTTTATCGATCACGGCGGTGTCCCGATCTATTTCACAGGAGCCATTGGAGGGTGTGTGGGGGCGATCCTGGGTGTTATTGATAGTACCCAGGCCCTGGCGTGGTGGATCAGGATTCCGGCGGCGTTGCTTGCTGGCGTGGGAGGTGCAGCCTATGGTTTCTATTTGGTCGGATCCCGGCTCGACGATCTGTTCACTTTACCTTTTGTCTGGGGAGTGGATGATACTGTTGTCGCGCCGGTTGGCGAGACCGAGTTTCAGGATGCTTTCCTCGGTAATAATGGCCGGTATGAGATGGTTATTCACCCCACGATGATTCCGCATATCAGGTATATTGCTGCTTATCGCCTGGCTCCTGAATCAGCTATTACCCATCTTGCGCGGGTAAAGTCGATCAAGCAGTGCAAAAGAACAGGTGAAGAAAGGGATCAGTGTGCCCGTTATATTCTTCATATAAGCACTCCCGCAACAGCAATTAGCCCGATCCGGTTAGCGCCTGGCGGGAAAGTTAGTGAACCCCGGAGGCCTGTTTATACAGCGCGTTCTTACTTGTTAAAGGCACAGAACCTGGATGAGGCCTTTCCACTACGATAACGGCCCATCTTTCGATCGGACCGTTTCAACGTGATCAATATTTTTTCCCAGCCATTTCATCATCGTTGAGTCCAGGATTGTCCTCGCACTGCTCAGCGCTTAGCTGCCTGATCACTGCGATCAACTCCGTTTCATTGCGAAACGGCAGGGTTTGTTTCTGCTCATCCATGGCCTGTAAAGCGCCACGCATGCCTTCAAGATGGCTGGCATCCACCAAAAGCCGCAAGATAAAGGTTTGAATTGTGCGCATAATTTTTTAATGGTTGGTCATCGGATCACGATAGGCAGCAGCACGCGATAATAAGGTTCGACCTTGATCTCTCCCTGGTGCCCATATCCATCCGTGTAGGTGTAGGTGCCAGGGCGGATGAACAGCCGCGTGTAGCTTTGCCCGGGGCTCAGCATGCCGCTATCCCAGCCCCATCCGTGTGTGAACGGGTCGATCAGCGAGGCGAGCCTGAGCAGCGGATTTTCTTGAGCCTGGCTCCAGTCATCCACGCTTGCCCCCTTCCCTAGTAAGGAATTCCATACCACCCGGCTGCCTGGCGGTATGCTGATGGTAGGCTGGCTGATCTCCTGCGGGGTAACATCGATGGTGTAGTCTTCATCTGCCGCCCAGAGGGTCAGGGGGATGTTGACGTGAACGATCTGCGTGATCACCTCAATCACTGGGCTGCGCCAGGCCTGGTAGCCGCCTGCCCCAGAGGCCTGAAGATAATAATGTCCGGGTGGGGTAAAGAAGGCAAAATAGCCATCACTGCCGGTCACCTGCGGGTTGACCTGGTTTTGGTACAGGTGCGCCGGCCACGGGAACCAACCGCCCCATTCTGGCACTGAGACATACGCCGTCACGGTGATCCCAGGCACGGCTTGCTCTGGGGCAAACATTCCCGTGACGGAGTCGTAGCTCCCGCCCAGGGTGCTGTTGAATACAAACCCATCCGGGTCGATGAGCACCTCACCGCTATTGGTATGGGGTTCGCCTTCTGCCCCGCCCACACCATAACACTGCGATTCGACGATCACATCGTGGGCAGAACCGATGTTAAAAGTCCAAATGCGACCCTCGTGCCCCGCCGGATCGTCATAGGTCACCCCATCTGCTTTTACCTTGAAGGGATTGATCGTATCGTGCTTACAGCATGAATACAAATGAATTTGGGTGTTCAAGAAACCAAACACGCCGGGCAGGTAGAAGTCGTTGGTGGCATAGCGGCCCTGGTCGTTGCGGAAGGAGAACGTGTAGTGCTTATCGAAGACATCCCCTTCCCAGTAGGAACGCTGCGGACACCAGTCGGCTTCTGGATACGCAATGCTTACGGAATCGGAAGGCGCGCTGCATGATCCACCAACGACCGGTTCGCAGGCGATTGCGGTCAGGTTGACGGCAGCATGGCTTTCTGTCAGGGCTGAAGTCCAGGTGATGTTGAATTCACCAGTGTCGCCAGCGGTGGTCTGGGCTTTGAACTCGCCATCCTCGTAGATGCGTACAACCATGCCCACGCCAGCCAGGCCGTAAGCTTCGAGGCTGTTGCCCGGCCCCAGGCACATTTCGCCCTCCAGGGGGTTGATGAATAGCGGTGGGAAGACGGGCCGCTCAGGCACTTCGGTGGTCGCCGAGATGGGCAGCGTTGCCGAGTTGCCGTTTGCCAGCGTGTAACTCATCTGCCCGGTGTTGACGATCATTTCGCCGCCCGCGGCAGTATCCGAGCGTCCGGTGAGGCCAATCCAGTCCCAACCACCCGGGGCAAGCGGGGCTTGAGACTTCCATCCAAGCGTTGCACCGTCCTGGGAATGCGTCATTCCTTGCGGGCTAGAAACGGAGACCAGGTCCAGGTTTGCGGGGAAGACATCTTGAATGGCGTAAGAGCTGACCAGCGGGGCGCTGCTGGGGGCGAGGTAAGAGAAGGGGATCAGGTACTCTTGCTGCAGATACGTGGATGGAGGCACGTTCGTACCCACATAATAAACTTTCCACTCCGGCTCACTCGCCAATTTCGAGATCTGCATCCCGCTGCCGCCCGCCGAATACGGGCTTTCGTCCGCACCCACGTCAGGCGCCGTGCCCAGCGGGCGCGGCTGCCCGTCGATATCGTGGATCACATTTGTCGCCGCACCTGCATCCACCGCGGCCGAGACGGCAGTGAGGTGATATCCATCATTCGCGAAGGCGGGCGCCCCGCTGATGGGCGCCAGGTCGGTAAGCCCCCACGAGCTGGTATTCAAAGTTGGCGTGAGCACGTTATATCGCAGCACATGATCCAGGGTGACGTTATCGTTCCGCCGCACAATGCCAATCGTTCCATCACATAAGATGGTGTTGGTATAGAAGGCGTTGCCCATCATGTGGTAGATCATGGCGCCATCGCCGCCGGTGTTATTAGCCACGGTCAGGTGTTCAAAGGGTGTGGCAGAGGAATTATAGCGGTAGAAGTACAGAGCGCTGCCCGTGCCTGTGACGGTGTTCTCCAGGAATACCATGTTCCGATAGGCAATCTGCAGGTTGGCGCTGTATCTTGGAATAGAATACAGCCCGCCGCCCTCGACGGACGAATTGCCCCGAAATAGGTTGCCATCGTACACGGCGCTGGCGTTATCCTTACAGGTGTAGCTGCTGTACCCATCCGAACAGTATTCATTCTGGTACACGCCGCCGCCTTTGCCATCTGCATGATTGCTGATAAAACGATTGAAGAGCACATCCACCGCGCCGGTGAGATAAGCGCCACCGCCGCTGTCAGGGGTGGTGTTGCCCTCGAACAGGTTGTCGCGCACACTCACTGCGGTCGCCGCGCCCGTATCCGACTTGGCTTGGAGCTTCAAACCACCTTTGCCGTTGCCGATGAAATCGTTGTCTTCTACGATCATGCTCACCGCGGAGGCGGTGACCAGCAAGCCAGTGGCCGTATTGTTCTGCAGTATGTTGTGGGTGACAGAGATGTTAACGATCGGTTCGCCCCACGAGGCAACCACCAGGCCATTCCCGATGTTGCCGGCAAACGTGTTGCCATCGATCAGGACGCCGGGGGTATGTACCACTGCCCCGCCGTTGGTGTTGCTCTCAAAGGTCGAGTCCAGCAAGCGCAAGGAGCCGATGCGGGTCCATATGCCGCCGCCGCCGTTATTGCAACTGGTAGCCACGTTGTTGCGGAAGGTGACGCCCTGGATCAGGGTAGTGCAGTTTTCCAGGCGGATGGCGCCGCCTGTCCCACAAGAGCCACCCTCAAAAGCGGCGGTATTGCTCAAGAACTGAGAATTGCGGATCTCGATCGTTGATGCAATGGCGTACATGCCGCCGCCATCATGGGAATAATCACCACCGGGGTTGGGTTCGTTCTCCTGCACGATGCTGTCCTGCATCAGCAAAGATCCATTCGAGATGAATAAACCAACGCCGTAATTGCCGTAAAAGTTGGGCGCCAGGCGATTGTTGCCGATGGTGCTGTTCGATATGTGCAGCGTGGCATCGGCAGCATACACACCGGCGCCGCTGCTGGTATGGTAACCGTTGACCAGGCGTAAGCTATCCAGTGTGACGGTAATTTCTCCACTGGCATAGATCACTCGGCCCGCTCCTTGCGCGTCGAGCGTGGTGGTGTAGAGGCCTGGGTCCCAAGTCGAGAAATCGGGACTGTAGCCGCCGCGCAGCGTGAGGGTCTTGGTCACCATCACCATCTGCTCAGTGCTGCCCATAGCCTGGACACCCGTGTAAACACCTGCTGCAATCTTGATCACATCGCCGCTGTTGGCGGCGCTCTCAGCATCTTGCACGCTGCTGAAATCACAGCCGCTGGCGCACACAGTCAGTTCAGATTGGGCCATGGTATCGGCCCGCGCGGCCCGAACCCCCCAACCCTGTAAGCAGAACAAAAGACCCAGGGCCAGGGCCAGCCCTGTGCACAAAGTAAATGGGGCCAACAGCAAATGAGATGATTTTGTTTTCACGATGTCCTCCTAAGATGGATCTATTGCACTTCAAAAGGATTGGCGTCTATCTATAGCCGTAACCTACCGGTGCGAGGCGCGCATATACCCCACATTATGACAGGTGCAACTGCCACAAGACTACCAAAAACGCCCCAAGAGGCGTCAACGGGGCAAGATCATTGCCTGGTAAAAAGATTGCAGCTCGGGCTGCGGTTCAATCCCCAATTCAGTTCGCAGCCGTTTTTCCAGCGATTTGTACAGGCGTAAAGCCCCAGAGCGATTGCCCAGGCCCAGGCAGGCGCGCATTCCCAACAGCACAGCCTGTTCTTGCCATGGCTCGGTAGCCAGTATTTTCTGGCAGGCGTCCAGGGCTTCTGCATGGCGGGCCTCTGCCAGCCATGTTTCTGCCATCTTCAGCAAAGTGAGTTGATAATATTGCGTCAGCCACTGCCAGTGGGCAATAGCCCACTCGGCATAGCGGTACTGCGGCAAGAACTCTCCGCCATAGCAAGCCAGGGCCTGCGCCCATTCTTCACGGCGGCAATGGGCAGCAAAGGTTTCATAATCGATGATCGAGGCGGGCGGCAATTGCAGACTTACCTGGCCCTCGGTGACCTCCAAGTAGCGGGAGGGGAACTTGTCGGGCAGGTCGGGCTCCAGCACTCGCCGCAGGGTGGAGGTGGCATGATGGAATAGGATCTGAGCAGCAACAGGATCCTTATCGGGCCATAGGGCCTCGCTCACCTGGTCAAACGACAGCGTGCGCCCTGGACTGATGAGCAGCAGCCCCAGCAGCTCGCCTGACCGGCGTTGGCGCAAAGATTGGCTTACAACTTCTCGCCTGCCCACCCGCACTTGCCAGCCGCCAAGCGTGGCAATCATTAAGGCGGGTGGGGGAATGCGCTGCAGGCGCTCGAGCAAAACTGCGCTGGCTTCGGCGAGGGCGCGCTCTCGGCTTTTGAGGCCAGCCGCAATCAAAGGATAGGAAAGCGCTCGCTCGCGTTCGACCAGGTGACTGAAACCACCCTGGATTAAATGAAAGGCTGCCTCTCGCCAGGCCGCAGCGGCTTCGGGCCGGCTTTGCTGGCGCAGCAGCGCCGCTTGCAGCAGCAAGGCGGTGGCAAGGTCAAAATCGTACCTTTGTGGAGCCAGGCGCTCAATGGCGGCGCGTAAATCTTCCTCAGCAGCCGACAGGTTGCCCAAAGCCCAATCCGTCCGAGCGCGTTCGATGAGAGCCTGGCCTTGCAAGTGTTGATAACCGCTGTTTTCCACAACTGCCAGGGCCTCGTTCGCCCAGGCCAGGGCTGTGGGGCCATCCTGCAGTGCCCGGCTCAAGGTGCACATGCCCCAGCGCGCCAGGTAAAGATTTTCGGAGATCCCATTGGCTTCGGCGATTGAGAATGTCTTGGTAAATAGTTCCCTGGCGCGCGTCACGTCGCCTGCTTCTAGCGCCAGGTTGGCGTGGATGAAATGCCAGTAACCATCTCCTAACGATCCGGGGGATACCACCTGTTGCAGGTCGCTCAGCCGGGTCTCTGCCAGGTGTGGCTGTCCGCTTTGCCAATGCACCCAGGTCATGGTCAACAGCGGCCCCCAGACCAGTTCTGCCAGGTCTCGGCTGCGGGCGATATTCAGCGCCTCTTCGTCCATTGCCAGCGAAAGGGCAAACTGGCCGCGCGGCATATAGATCCCGCACGATAATGCATGCAGACCACGCACCAGGACACGGTCGCAACCAATCTGCCGGCTCAGGTCAACGGCCTGAAGGGTCAATTTTTCCAGCGCGGCCAGGTCATTGGTCTCACCGGCGCAGATACCCAGGTTGAGCAGCGCCTCGGCGCGGGCCTGAGATTCGCTCCCGGCGCGCTCCAGGGCCAATATGCAAAATTGCCGCGCCTGTTCATAATGACCTAAACGAATATGAGAATAGGCCAGGATGTTCAGTGCAGTGGCCTCGGCTTCTAAATGTGCCTGGGAAATGGCTAACCGGCGTGCCTGCTGCGCCTGCTGAATGGCAGCAGCAAGCTTGCCGCTGCGTTCTTGTGCGCGGCTTTCTTCAATCAGCCTGGCAATTTCGTCGGGAATGTGCATTTTGTCTTAAACTAAGGCGGCCTTTGCATGGTGCATTATACTATGCTCACCAGCGCGGCTACGTAAGACGCATTGCGGCTGGACAATGGCAGCCTGGCTGAGACGGATGGTATGTGTGCGCCAACCCGTTGGAAGCCATTCTGGAACGAGACGAAAGTAACAGCCTGGCCATTCTGCCGATGACCGGCCTGGCGGGTGCGGCGGCGTAAGCCCTGACGAGAGAGCCTGCCAACCGGCAGGCTCTCTCGTTTGAGGGTGGGTATTTTCTAGCAACCGTGTTCTCTTATAACGCCCACCGAAAAATTCGGGTCTGGCATCACCCCACCTTCGCCAATCAGCCTGAGGAAACAGGCGCCTATAAAGAGATGACCTTACCCGCGCGGCGCTGAGCCTCGAGGATATCGGTCATGCCGCCCACAATGCCCACCTGCACCTGGTCAGTCAGGTTATAGTAGCCCAGGCAGGTGCTGCACAGCACCAGGTGCACACCCTTGGCCTCCAGCGATTTCAGGGTTTCAATCACCGGCGAGCCTTCCACCACCAGGCACACCCCGTTGGCGTAAAAGCAGATCGCCGCCGGAAGAAGGTTGTTTTCATCCAGCAGTTTGAAATAAGTGGTGATCAGTTTTTGCTGCAAGGCCGGTTCGGCATCGCCCATGCCATTGCGCGTAACAAGAAGAACCGCCTGAGACAAACCCTCGCTTTCAGAATTGGGAACAGACATATCCACCTCCTGGAAAATGATTGACACCTCTCAGAATCAGCGCCAGCGCCAATTCGAGCCATGTTGAGAACAGGGGCTCTTGGCCCGATTCTTCTGCTGGAGCCTGGCCGCGTTTCGCTCAGGCTTCTTTGACAGGCAAGACGTGGATGGCCTTGATCACCAAAGACACCTCGTCGCCAACCCTCAGATCGAGATCTTCTGCCGACTCGGTGGTCAGAACAGAAGCCATCTCAGCGGGCAAAACCACCTCAAACTTGACCAGCGACATCACATCGCCTTTCTTGATGGATATAACTTTGGCCTGGATATTGTTACGCGCACCGTACTTCATAGACACCTCCGGGAAAAGTTTGGAGTCGGATGGAATGACTCAATTTTACCATTACGTTTCAACACAGATCATACCACTGCCCGCACCTCCACTCTCACCCAGCGCGCGGTACGAGTCTGATGGATGGGTATAAGTGCGGACTTGCATGCTCCGCAGCTCGTATGGTACACTGCCCCCATGCCCGCCGCTACTGCCCGAGCATTTGCCAACATCGCCCTCATTAAATATTGGGGCAATCGTAACGATTGCCTCAACCTTCCCGCCAACGGTTCGATCTCGATGAACCTGGATGGATTGTTCACGCGCACTGCGCTAGCCTTCGATCCATCCCTGCCAGCGGATGTTTTTACCCTGAACGGCCAGCCTGGCGGGGTATCGGCGACCGAACGCGTGACGGGCTTCCTCGACCACGTGCGCCGGCGGGCGGGTTTGGCCTGTTTTGCCCGCGTGGACAGCGAAAACAACTTCCCAGCGGGCGCGGGGATTGCCTCTTCGGCCTCGGGTTTTGCTGCCCTGGCGCTGGCAGCCTGTGCGGCGAGTAGTTTGGAGTATGACGAAGCCCAACTCTCCCGCCTGGCACGCTTGGGCTCCGGCTCGGCCTGCCGCTCGATCCCGGGCGGCTTTGTGGAGTGGAGTCCGGGGGAATCCGATGATGAATCATATGCTTTTTCGGTTGCTTCAGCCGGGCATTGGGACCTGGCAGACTGCGTGGTCATTCTCTCCCTAGAGCACAAGCCGGTGGCTTCGTACCTCGGCCATCGCCTGGCCTCCACCAGCCCGCTGCAGAGCGCCCGGGTGGAATCCGCTCCGCTTCGCCTGGAGCAGTGCCGCCGGGCCATTCTCGAATGCGACTTTGAGGCCCTGGCGGAGGTTATCGAGTTGGATAGTACCATGATGCACGCGGTGATGATGACCTCCTCTCCGCCGCTGCTATATTGGCTGCCAGAGACGCTGGCGGTTATGCAGGCCGTGCGCCGCTGGCGGCTGGAGGGCTGGCCGGTGTGCTACACCATCGACGCCGGGCCGAACGTGCACGTGCTGTGCCCGGCACAATCTGCGCCAGAGACAACCCGGCGCCTGGAACTGCTGCCGGGCGTGCAGCGCGTGCTGGTGGCTCATCCCGGAGGGCCGGCGTGCCTGGAAGCCGAACTCACTGATTGATAGAATTTTGATCATCCAAACATCTGTTTTTTTAACCTACTATTCCCCCAAACCACGGGAGGCGATATAATGAATGCCGTCCGAAGTATTCGGATCATATTGCGAGCTGCCGGTCGGGCCTGCCCGAAATCGAGCAGCCGGTTGAATGAAGGATTGTATTGATGACTGTACAGATTGTGATCGAGTTGATTATTGCCATTGCGGCGATGATCTTTTTACACGAGGCCGGGCATTTCATCGCCGCTCGCCTGTTCAAGATCCCGGTGGATGAATTTGGCATTGGTTTCCCACCGCGCGCGGTGACGCTTTTCGAAGCGGGTGGTACGAAGTTCAGCTTGAACTGGATACCCCTGGGCGGCTTTGTGCGCATTCGGGGGGAACTGGACCCGAGCGTGCCGGATGGATTGGCCACGGCTCATCCGTTGAAGCGGATTGCCGTGTACTGCGCCGGGCCGTTGATGAATTTATTGAGTGCGGTGATCCTTTTCACGGTGATCTTTGCTCGCTTGGGTGCTCCAGATCCAACCCGGCCGGATGTGGTGGCGCTTCATTTCGTGCAGCCCGAATCCCCGGCCGCCCAGGCTGGGCTGCTGGAAGGTGATATTGTCTTGAAGGTGAATGGCGTCGTGATCGATCAGATCGATCGGGTGCAGGAGATCGTCAATGCCTACCAGGGCGAAGAACTGATCTTTGAGATGCAGCGCGGCGAGCAGATGTATCAAACGACCATTCACCCGCGCCAGGATGCCGGCGACGGGCGCCTGCCAATCGGCATCAGCTATGGCTCGCCGGTGATCAAGCTCGGGCTGGTAGAAGCGGTGCCCATGGGTTTCTATGCCACCTATGATTATGGGCGCAATCTATTCAGCATGCTGGGCAAGCTTTTTGCCCGTTCTGGTGAGCAGGAAGCACGCCTGGTGGGTTACAAAGGCATGTACGATATGTATAGCAACATCCGCCAGAATGAAGACACTGCTGTCTTACCAGGCGAGATCGAAGTGATGGGTTTCTTTACCAGCATTGCGATTTCGCTGGGCCTGTTGAACCTGCTGCCGGTGCCCGCGCTGGATGGCGGGCGTATCTTGCTGGCTTTTTTTGAATTGATCTTGCGCCGCCGTCTCTCCGCAGAAGTGGAGACCTGGCTTGTGGCGATCAGCTTCATTCTTATGCTGGCGATCTTGATCTTTGTTAACCTGCAGGATTTTATCAATCCAATTTTTAGCCCCGGATAAAGGAATATGAACGAACCTACCCCCATACCATTTTCTGAAGTGCTCCAGGCGCTGTTGGACGAGAACCAACCTTTCCAGGCGCGCTACCTGTATCGTCTCTCTGACCTGGTCAAAGAAGAATTCGACGAACTGCAGCAAACCTGGCCTCGCCTGGGCTTGCGCCGCCGGCAGGCGTTGCTCGAGGATATCGAACAGTTTGGCGAGGATGATCCCATGTTGGGTTTTACCGAGGTGTGCTATCTTGGCCTGGTGGATGCTGATCCGCAAGTGCGCATGCACGCGGTGCACACCCTGGGCAATTACGAAGAGGTGGAATTCCTGGACGATTTCCTGGATATGCTGACCTCTGACCCGGATGACAGTGTACGCGCAGCCTGCGCCTCGGCCTTGGGCCCTATGGTGTTTATGGGGGAAGTGGAGGAATTGGAACCGGAGGTTTTGTCTACCATCGAGCAGGCATTATTAGGTGCAGCGCAAGGCAGCGGTGCCAAGCTGCTGCGCCGAAGGGCTGTGGAAGCGCTGGGTTTTTCTTCCCGCCCAGAGGTAATCGGCCTGATCGAAGAAGCCTATGCCAGCGGTGATGAAGATTGGCTGATCACTGCTTTGTTTGCCATGGGCCGCTCCTACCACGAGCGCTGGAATGCATCTATTCTTGCTTCGCTGCAAGACCAGCGCGGGCTGGTGCGCGCCGAGGCGGCCCAGGCTGCCGGCGAAGTGCAGTTGGCCTCTGCCAGGGAGCGCTTGCTGGAGATGCTGGATGATGATGAAGATGAGGCTCGGCTGGCTTCAATCTGGTCGCTATCTGAGATCGGTGGGGAAGGCGTTTTGGAGGCGCTGGAAGACCGCTTGGAAAATTGTGACGATGAGGATGAGATCGATATGCTCGAAGCGGCTCTGGAGAACCTGGCTTATAACGATGAAATTTTATCTTTCGATTTATTAGACATTGACGAGGAAGCAGACGAAACGGCAGCCGCCAGTGGAACCGATGACGAGGATGTTGAAGAATTTGACGAGGACGAGGATCAAGACAACCCGGCTTGAGCAGTCTCGTCATTTTGTTTGTCAATAACCTGCTGCCAATCTTCCTGGTAGCCGGGGCTGGTCTGCTTATCGGTAAGAAATTTGATATTTCCCCGCGATCGATCTCGCGGGTCACCTTTTATCTTTTCAGTCCCTGCCTGCTGTTCAACCTGATTATGGAAAACGAGGTGAGCGGCCCGGATATCTTGCGCATGCTGGTCTTTGCCAGCCTGATCGCTCTGATCGTTGGGCTTTTTTCCTGGGGGGTTGGGCGCTTGTTGAGATTGGACCGGCGCATGTTATCAGCCTTATTGATCACCAGCATCCTGATCAATGCGGGCAACCTGGGCTTGCCGTTGGTCAAGTTTGCCTTTGGCGATGAAGCGCTGAGTTATGCCGCCCTGTATTTTGTGGCCAATGTGATCCTGACCAACACAGCCGGTATCTTTATCGCCTCCATGGGGACTGCCACGCCGCTGGATTCGCTGCGCAGCCTGCTGAAGGTGCCGGCGATCTATATGCTGGCGATTGCGTTGGTTATCAAGGGATCCGGTTGGATGCTGCCGGTGCCGTTGGAGCGAGCGATGGGCTTGCTGGGCGATGCGGCAATTCCTGGTATGTTGGTGGTTTTGGGGTTACAATTTCAGAAAGTGCGTTGGTCAGGACAATCGCTTGCCCTGGGTGTGGCCTACAGCGCTCGCATGTTGTTAGCGCCGGCGCTGGCGATCTTGTTGTGCCCATACTTTGGTTTTACCGGTGCGGCCCGGCAGGCGGCAGTACTCGAATCGGCTGCCCCGGCCGCGGTGTTGGGTACGATTCTTGCAACAGAATATGATGTGGAGCCTTCGTTTGTCACAATGGTCGTGTTTTTTGATACCTTGGTCAGTCCGTTGACGTTAACGCCTTTGTTGGCTTACCTGGGAGCCGGCTGATGAAACGAAAAGCCCTGGTAGTATGGATCATTTTTACCCTGGTTGGGTTATTTACCCAGCCAGGCCGGGTTGTTTCGGCTGCCAACACCTTCGAGGTGGTGGAGGCGAGTGCTCATTATTCTTTTAGCGGGCTGATCGACTTCTCGGCCAGTGTGCGTTATGATACACCGCCCGACCAGGTTCTGGTGTTCATCCGTCCCGAGAACGAGGCGGCGCGTTCTGTTCAGGCTGTCCTCAATGGCGAGATGCTGACAGCGACCTATGATCCAGGTCAGCAGCCCATCACGGTTTTTACCGAAGTGACCTATTGGTTCGGTGCTTCTTATGCTACGGGTGAAAACATTCTTAGCCAAGAATTTACTTTCCGTTATGAGGATAATCGCTTCGTCTGGCAGCACCTGGAGGAAGGTCTTTTCCGGGTCAATTGGTACGAGGGCGATCTGGCCTTTGGGCAGATGCTTTTGGATATTGCCGCACAGGGCCAGCAGCGCGCCAAGGGATACCTGCCTGTTTCACTGAAAGAACCTGCTGAATTGTTTGTGTATGCCAGTGGGGCCGAGATGCAGTCCACCCTGCGCCTGGGCAATCTGCACTTGATCGGTGGGCATGCCGATCCGGAACTGGGGGTGATGGTTGTTTCACTGCAGGAAGGGCCTGACCAGCGCACCATTGCCGAGCGCAAAATTCCCCACGAGCTGATGCACATCTTGCTTTACCAGCACCTGGGCGCTCGTTATGACAATCTGCCGGCCTGGGTCGGTGAGGGCCTGCCTTCGCTGGCTGAACTGCAACCCAGCCCCGATTATTATGCCGCTCTGCAAGATGCGCACGATCGGGAAGCGCTGCTGCCGATGACAAGCCTATGCCATGGCTTTCCAATGGATGCAGCCAGTTTTTACCTTTCTTACGCCCAATCCGAGTCTTTTACCCGGTATATCTATCAGACCTATGGTGCGAAGGGTTTGGCCGACCTGGTCAACAGCTACGCCGACGGACTGAGCTGCGAGGAAGGCCCGCGATCTACGCTTGGCATATCGCTGGCAGAACTGGATAATGCCTGGCGGGTCAATACCTGGCCGGCGAAAGAGGCAGCCTCCAATCCTTTGATGGGTATACTGCCCTGGTTGGTGATGTTGGCGCTGGTCGTCACCGCGCCTCTGGTGTTGGTGGTGGTCAATTTATTCTCGGCTCGCTCACCGGCGCCGGGCGCGTGAGGTTGACATGCCTGCTCAATCATTGCCAGATCACGATGCTGGATCAGCACAGGCGCAAGTGCGACTGGTGGTAAAGGGGCGCGTGCAGGGGGTGGGTTTCCGCTATTACACCCAGGAACGGGCTTTGTTCCTGGAATTGACCGGCTGGGTGCGCAACTTGTGGGATGGTTCCGTGGAAATCGTCGCTGAAGGAACGCGCAGCACGCTGCAGCGTTTCGTTGTTGTTATCCACCGCGGACCGGCTTCCTCTTACGTCAGCGAGGTGCTGGAAGAGTGGGCAGAGGCCACGGGCGAATTCGACGATTTCCGCGTGCGCTCAGATTGGTGAGCGGATGCCTCTATCACATTAGGCCTGGAACTCTAGCTGTTGAATCCCAGTCCGCGTTCCTTCAACGACACCCAGCGTCCAGCGCAGATCACCAGGTGATCCAGCAAGTCGATCTCCAGCAGTTTGCCGGCCATCAAGATCTGGCGGGTGATGGATACATAACTGGGCTGGGGGTTGGATCGCCGCTGGGGTGATTGTGCGCTACAATGATAGCGGCAGCATTGCGCCGGATGGCCGCTTTGAACAGCTCGCCTATCCTTACCTGGGATGAGTTCAGCGAGCCGCGGTAGACCTCGACAATATCGATCACCTGGTTGCGAGTGTCCAGCAAGATCACGTGCAGTTCTTCTTGCTCGAGGGCGCTCATCTCGTACATCAGTAAATCGGCGGCGTCCTTGGGGCTGTGGATGGTTGAGCGTTCGTCGGGCGTTTCGCGGCGCATGCGCTCGCCCAGCTCCAGGGCTGCTTTGATCTGGGCGGCTTTGGCCATGCCCAGCCCGTATTGGGCGCATACTTCCTCAAAAGGCGCCCGGTGCAGGCCGAGCAGTCCCTTGAAGGTTTGCAGCAATCTCTGCCCAACTTGCACGGCATTCTCGCCTTGCACGCCTATCTATTCTATATTCAAACAGTCGGCCAATTGCCTATTTTGCGATTCACCGTAACCCCCAGGTCGAATGATACTTCCGCATAATAGTCAGTGGCATCGCGACGCAGTGAACGCCAAAATACCACCCGAGTATTGATTGCACGCAACATGAGCTGCAGGGTACGTCTATCTGCGTGTTGAATTCGTTGGTAAAGATCTTGGCGAAGTTCTTCAACCTCATCCACCGAGGCAATAGCATGAAGTTTGTTTTCAAGTTCAAGCAGCTGCTCGCGGGCGGCTGCTTTTTCTTCTTCCAGGGTCTTTAGCTTTTCAACTAATGCGATGGAGTCCTCATACAGAGCTATGGCGTTCGTGGTGCGCCTGACTTGATTGTCGAGGTCGCGAATTCGCTCTGTTTGTACATCAATCAACGCGTTGAGCTGGTGATCGCCAGCTTCGAATAATGTTTGCTGTTCGATAGCCAACTCTCGTAATATGTTTGGGCCATCGAGTATCTTTCTCAACTCATTGACTGTGTCTTCCTCAAGCAATGATGCTAAAACACCCCTGCAGCTGCACAAACCTGCATTGCGGATATCACGCACCCGGTATGAGTTACAACGGTAGTACGTATGGTTGCCTGTTGATCGCACAGCCAGTGCACCGATCGCTGGCCGCGAGCACTCGCCGCAGTAGACCAGGCTGGATAATAGATAATCGGACGCAGTCTGGCGGGGCGCGTACTTCTCATCTGCACTCTTACGCACGATTTGGACTTCTTCCCACATTTTTGGGTTAATCAGTGGGTCTACAAAGTTTTCATACAGGGTACCGCCGTAGAAGAGTGTACCTTTGTAGATCGGGTTCTTCAACATGTAGGCGACACCGCTGACATTCGCGTACAGCCCCGTGGCCATCATAATTTCTATCAAGCTGGAGCCCTCCAGGGCCATGCTAAAAGCGCGTTTGACCAGCGGCAGAGTTTTGGGATCCGGGACAAGTTTGCTGACCAGGCGAGGAGTGCCATCACGCCGGACGCCAGCATCGACGCGCTTTTTCAAGAACCCTTTTGGAGCATGACTGTTGGGGCTGAGACCTTTGCTGATCATATCTCGCATGCCGCGCTTTACGGCAGCCGAGCGCCTGCGGTTTTCATCCTCAGCTGACATCAGCTTGGCTGTTTCGATGAACAGGCCGTAGGGGCCAGTGGGGGCCGGATCGGAGATTGAGAATACTTCGATGCCAGCGATACGGAGATCAAGTAGGTACTTTAAACCTACTTTTAGCTCTCTTGCCCAGCGCGAGTAATCCCAGAAGATCACGCCCTTTTCTGCGGGCTTATGGGTCATATAGTCAATCATTGCTGCAAACTGTTCGCGTCCGATGATACCGGATTTTGCCGACCTGGCTATGTCGGCGAAGACGCGGGTCAGTTCATAGCGATTCTGCCGACACCATTCTCTTACTGAGTTTTCTTGTTGGGGTACGGAGAGTTCCTGGGTGCGGCCGCCCGAATCACGCAGATAGGTGACCACCTGGGTGCCGGGAGGGAAGGGAGAGGGGGTAGAGATGTTCACTTTCAGGGTTCGCGAAATTTCTGGTTCGGTCTACTGTCTAATTATGATTATAGCTCATTTATTCTGAAAAACTTGGTGAACTTCGAGCTTACAATCAAACGGCACACAGGCAATATCCAATCGGGAGCATATTTAACGAACCACCCCAAAATCTAGCAATTTATTATCACCCAATAGGGCTACGCGGTATTCATTCTGCCCACAGTTTCATAGCAAGCCGAATAATTTCATACTGAGTTGAGCATTTGAACTGGATAGATAGCATGAATAAGACAGTCATCATCCTTGTTGGCTTGCTTAGCCTGGGATTGTGTTCTGGTGTATATCTTGCCGAGCATCTATGCTCGGCTGTTGTTGAATTTGCCCAGGCACAGGCGTACAGGACGCACAGGCTCACACAGGCAGACCCATCTTCGCACAGGCCGTGCACTCAAGTCAGGAGCCCAAATGCGCATAATTATTGCGTGCGCATATTACCCTACCATTGCCACCCTCTATATATGCGCACTATTTATGCGCACATTCATCCTCATCATCAGGAGCATGCTTATGATTGTCTTTTCTATCCTAAACCAAAAAGGCGGCGTCGGCAAAACCACCACCGCCGTCACGCTGGGCAGCGGCCTGGCTCGCAAGGGCTACCGGGTCTTGCTGGTCGACCTGGATCTGCAGGGTCACATCTCCCGCATGCTGGCCCAGCCCAAACAGCCTGGGGTGCGCCACTGGTACTACGATGAAGAACCGCTGGAGAAAGTCATCGTCTGAACGGGCCGGCGCGCCAGCTTCTGAACGAATGGCTGGCGATGCGGCCCGAGGCCTCTGGCGAGGCTTTGTTTATCGGCCAGCGGGGCAAGCGGGTGGGCGTGCGCTCGGTGCAGCGGGCCGTGGAGCGCGCCGCGACCGCTGCCGGCTTGCAAAACGTATCGCCGCACACGCTCCGGCACAGTTTTGCCAAGGCGCTGCTGGATGAGGGCGTGACGCTTGAAAAAGTCGCCGCGCTGCTCGGCCATAACAGTTTGAATACGACCCGGATCTATACCACGCCTGGCGAGCGCGATCTGGAAGAAGCCGTCGCCAAGTTAGAGGATTAAGCATGCCTGGAAGAGTTTA
>CAZVRZ010000043.1:31167-36458 GCA_964629965.1 uncultured Anaerolineaceae bacterium | reverse complement strand
TACATCCCGGATTATCCCCCTGGAAACCCCCGCTTGCCTTTGCTGGGAGCAGGCATCCTGGCGCTGATCATCCTGGGCGGCGTGATCTGGGTGGCATCCCTGCAAAGACGCTCAGAACAAGCCCGCCATGTAAACATTGACAACGACTGACACCTGCGGTATGCTTTAGGCTTGCTCCGGATGGGTCCGGCGCGGCAGAAACTTTCGAAACCCGCCAGGTCCGAGAGGAAGCAACGGTAAGGAAGCACCTCTGGGCGCCGCCGGGTTGCCTGTCCGGAGCATTGGATCGATAAGAATTCGGGCTGTCCAAACTTTCTGGACAGCCCGAATGTTTCAATCACGGAAAAAAGCCGGCGAGCTTACTTGAACAGCTCGATCGAAGAGGGCTTCTTGTACATCTTCTCTTCCTGGAAGGTGACGTTTGCATCTGCATTGCCGCCCACTTCTACGTTCCAGGCGATCACCTGGGAGATATAGCAGTCCGTTGCGCCGTTGCCCAGCAGATCAACATTCCCGCCCGGCGCCAGGATGGTGCCCTCGAAGCGTGAAGTAGAATTACCGTTGATCTGGATATCATTATGATTACTCGGGTCCGAATATATTAATATCCCTGGGATGGCCGGGTCCGGGTCGGGGTTAGCCGGCGGAGCCGTCAGGTAGACGGTGGCGCCGCCGTTGATGGTTAACTTGCCATTGATGAAATACAGCGTGACTTCCTCGCCCTTGATCACATCATGCGCATTCCACTTCACATCGCCGGTGATGCACCACAGGCCGCTGTCCATTTCGTTGGGCAGGCTGCTGCCATTGACTTTGTGTGCGTCCGCATGCGTGCAGTCCGGCAAGGGAACATTGTAAGCTTCGGGCGGGATACCCTGTTCGACCGGCGTGGCTGCCGGGTCAAACTTGTCGCCATCCCTCACCTCTCCCACGTGAAAAACGCCGCCGTCGTTCACTTTCACTTCCGGTCCGCCATCGGCTCGCAAGCAACCGTTCGAGAAGATACCGCCGCCGTTGACGATCACGTCCACGCTGCCGTGAAAACCGGCGCCGTTCGTCTGGCCCTGGCAGTTAGCCGGGTTCAAGGCCACCACCGCATTCCCGAAAGCCAGCGGCGATGTTGGCCGGACGCGCGTCACGGCTTCTACACTGCTGGTCAGGCCTTCGTTGAAGACGAACGATGCAAAGATCGTTTCGGTCGTGGTCGTCAGGTATACTTTGACATCGAGGTATTTGTCTACCCGGCCGGTTTTGGCATCCTTGTGCGTGCCGCATTCAACCTCCACCCGATCGGGTACTTCCGTGCTGTTGACAATGGTGAAGCCGTTTGAACTGGCGCGCTTGATCGCGGCTGTGACGGCGGCCGTCATGGCATTCTTGACGCGCACATCCGTGCAGCTCCATGTGCTTAGGAACACATGGCTGTTTTCCAGGCTCAAAGCCGCCTTGCCGCCGCCCGCCAGGGAGGCCGCGTCGGCTATGTTCTGCGCATTGCGGCGATCCGAAAAGACCCGCCCGCCGTCGATTGCCAGGCCGACAAAGCCCATCAGCACCACAAAACCGATCACCACAATGATCAAAACCTGTCCTCGCTCGCTTTTACCCATTTTTCTAAACATACCTACCTCCTGATATTTACATAACATAACGTTAATTCAGCTAAATTGTTACTTGCAGGGCGGCGTCAATATTTCATCCGTCACCGTGGCCCGGATCGGGATCGTATCGGTGCCAATGATCGCGCCCAGGAACGGCATCACCAGGGGAAAGTTTTCCTGGTTCACATCTACCCGGATGGAAGTGCCGTTGCAAGCCGCGCCCCCCAAGGTAACCTTAACCGAGATGCCCGCGTCCGCAAGATTGACCGGCATTGTCGAGCTGGTGCGGACGCGTTGGACAATGCCAGCCGTGTCGGCTGGCATGATCGAGCCATACGTGGCGCCCTCTTGAGCAGCATCACGCAAAGCCATGAAGGTAAAAAAAGCCCGGCCCAGGTCGATCACCCCAGAAAGCAGGATCAGTAATAATGTAAAAGTCAGGGCCAATTCCACCAAACTTTGCCCGCGTTCAGAACGGTGCGCTTGTTTTCTCATACAAACCTCCATTATCTCGAAACACCTGGTAAGAAGATCAACGAAAGCCGGTCAAAGGGTGCCACGCCTTGGGCAGTGAAACTGGACTGCACCTGGGAATTGCTGCCCTGTCCATACAGAAAGATCATGGTGGGCGTCACCCAACCATTCTTGTCCACCAGGGCGTAATACAGGCTGTCTTTCCAACCGGCGTCCATCCAGGTCAGAACGGCCTGGCCATTTGCCTTGGCCGCCATCGATACAAAATCATATTCGCGCTGGTCAACGACCGGCAGGTCGATCGGCGGCGCGAGTTCTTGCAGAGAAGCGGAATCCAGGTAGACCAGCGAAATTCCATTGCTCTCCTGGTCGGCCCAGGCGATCAAAATCTCGCCGGTAGATAATTGGACCACTTCCGGGCGATAGCCCACTGCGCCAGGCAGGTCACCCGCCGGGCGAACGATTTGCCCGGCGCTGTTCACCACCGCATAACGCAGCGAATAATTGGTGACCGCGCCGGTCTGCCGCAGCGTATACACGATGATCGCCCTGTTTCCGCTGAGCGGAGTGATTACCAGGTCTTCGAGCAAACTGGCCCCGGCCACGCTCGTATCCAGCAGGGTGACCGGTTGTATCTCCGCCAGGTCGGGACCATGTACCGAGAAGTATATACTCGCTTGCTCGCCGGTCAATTTAGCCTGGCTGTCCATCCAGGCTAATATCAATTTACCATCTGGAAAACCCGCCAGTTGGGGGTAATAGTACAATGGAATGTTAAGATCGCCCTCGCCGCGGCTGTTAAAGTTATTGGTGATGTTCCGAAAAGGATAAACCTGATCGTCGCTCATCACCGCCGTCAGGTAGATGTTGGAATTGATTTTCTTGGTGATTTTGTCGGTCTTATCCTGAACCCAGGCTACTCCTACCCGGTTTCCTGCATTTGCCAGGGATGGCAAACGGGCATACACAATCAAGTCCGTAGTAGCCAGTGCGTCATTGTGGGTCAGCATGCGCACATCCGCCCGATCAGCCACCCCCAGGGAAGTGATCCGGTTGTATTGGATATCCGAGAAGACCTTGGATCCTTCGTTGCCATTGCGCTCCCAGGCATAGAAATAGTTCTCCTGGCTGTCCATAATGAGCGATAGCGTGTTGCCGGTGAAGAAATTAGCGACGCGGGTCACCCAGGCATTATCATCCCAGGCAAAGTAAGCATACATGCCCTGCCCATCGGCATAGCCCTGAACAAATGAGGCCGGTATCGCCGTTTGCAGGGTAGAGGTCGCCACCGCCGAGGCGTTGAGAATGGAAGTAGCCGTGACAACCCCTTGCAGATAGTCTGCAGTTTGGGCAGTATCCATAGCATTCACGCGTACGACGATGAAAACGGATTCTCCCTGGCCTACCGGGCCGCTATCCAGTTTGCCGTTGGCATTCGTATCCGTTAACGGCGTGACGCCGTCGGCCTGGTAATATGCGAACTGCCAACCGGCCTGGTCTGCCGGCAGATCCAGCTCATAGCGGTCGCTGCCCAGCTCGCCCGTGTTGCGGATCTCGATGCGGAAGGCCGCTCGACCAGCGAAGGTAAACCCGCTCTGGTAAAGCGGTAGAGTTTTTACCCGCCCAAAGTCGCCCGGCCGGGTAAAGAGAATCGCCTTGCCCGAGACCAATCCCGGCGCGTTGTGCACATAGGTCAGGCCCACGATCCCATCCAGGTCTTCAATGCCTGCAGTGGCCTGACTGACGTCTCCACCCAGGGTTTGGTATTGCAAACGGATGTCTCCATTCTCGTAAAGGATCACTTCATAAGTCAACAGATCTGCCTGGCCATAACGAGTCACATTCTGCCATTCGATCACGAAAACCTTTTGGCCCCCACTGGTGGTGGCATAGGAATAAATTTTGCCGCCTTCCCTGGCAACCAAATCATCCCAGAAGGCCGCCACCACGTTATTGGGAGGCGTATCGCGCGGCATCGGCAAATTGGTAAAACTCGGCGAGCCTGCTTCAAAAGTCAAGATACCGTTAACCGCCACTGCTACCTGGCTGTAGCTCTTTTCATAAAAGGGAAAAACGAAACCGATCGGCAGCAAGTCGGAGTATTCCTCATCCAGAGCCTTGATGCTGGTACCCTCCATCACCAGCGTGCCCACGGTAGCATCGATCCAGTCGAATGCAACCGTATCATCCCAGCGGTAGCCGAAACGATCTTCCTGGCTGGCAGGCGCCAGGGGAGCATATGCATCCGGGTAACCGTCCTGCAAGCGCTCTGCCATCTCCGGAGAAAAAATACCTTTTTGCCTGGCAGGCACATCCTGCTGCGCCTGGGTCGGCTGATGTGCCAACCCAAGCACACAGGCGGTGGCAATAAACAGCAGGAGCAATCTGTGGACAATTTTGGTACGCATCCAACCTGCTTTCTTGCGAAGACCTTCTCTCTCAGGCACGCTCATTTGTTGGCCGAACCGCTGATCGCAGTGCAGCCGCTGAACTCCGCCGTCACCGTGTAGTTGCCGGCAGTCGGCGTCTTCTTGAACTTATACACCATTTGATTGGAAGCAAAGGCGCCCGACCACAGAGGCGTGCCAGAAACTTCCAGGTAAGGAGGTTTTTCGCTGCCGTTCCATATGGTGATGCTCCCGGCAAAGGTGATCGTATCCAACTGCTCGGAAGTGGTCGGCCATGTCAGGCTCACTTTGACCAGGTTCATCACCAGTAATGGGTTGGAGCTATTTAGATTCCACACCAGCTTATCATCCAAGAACTGCGGGTTGCCGCTGGCGGTGGGGCAGTAGTCATTCTCGGTGATCGTGGCAGTGTGCATTTCGGGCGGCGCCACCGTGGCGTTGTCCGCCGATTGCAGCGTAATGACAACCGTTTCATCCGCCTCGCCGGCAGTCAAATCGTCATTGACGGTAATGATGATATTAGCAGAGGTCGCGCCTGCTGGGATCATCACCGGGCTGGCAGAGATCGTGTAATCACAATCCATACAGGTGCCCACCGTAGCGGTGCCTCCGTAGCCAAAGTAGACATACACATCTTTACTGGAGGCCGCGCTGAGGGTTACCGTGGCATCCATCGTACCCACGTCTTCCGGCCCGCTCTGACTTTCATCGCCGGCAAAGGAGACCGTGGGCGTCAGGTCTTCATCCTCGATCACCAGGATATGTTGAATGGGATCCTGGGTGGTGCCGAAAGAGGGCAAGCCCAGGTGGA
>CAZVRZ010000043.1:15257-31157 GCA_964629965.1 uncultured Anaerolineaceae bacterium | reverse complement strand
GTCAAACGGCGAGGAACAGGTTGCAGAATAATTCTCAGTTGTCAGTCAATGCATTGCCTATCATTGCAATCCACTTCCTAAGTCTGTAATCTGTAAGATCTGGTTCATTATCCTCATCCAGTGCATCGTTGAGCAGCGTGACCACGATATTCACGCTGACCTGGCCGATCGGAATGGTCACCGGGCCAATGGGCACGGTGTAATCCAGCCCGGCAATCGCCGTGCCCCCCACTGTATACGGAACATCGATCGCTTCCGTCCAGATATTGCTCATCACAACCGTAACAAGTGCCTGGTTGCCCAACACATTTTCCGCCACATTTTGTCCCGCGGCCTGGAAAGAGATCACCGGCGGCGGTAGAGCACTGGTGATCGTCAGCGCGAAATCGGACGGGCTGGCCAGAGTGGCATTGGTCGGCATCTGCATCTCCAGCAGGACGGTTTCATCAGGTTCTACTAAACCATCATCGACCAGCGTGAACTCCACGTCCACCGAGGTTTGCATCTTGGGGAAGACGAGCGGGCTGACAGTCACCATATAATCATCGCCATGGGTAGCAGTCCCAGCGCGCAGATAGGGCACGGTCACTTCGCGCGCCGTGGGTGCGCTGAGCACCGCCTGGATGATTACCTTGGCGCCGATGTTTTCCGGCGCGATCAGTTGATCGATACTAAAGGAAACCGTCGGCGGCAGATCGTTATCGGTAATGATAACGGTGTGTTCGTTGGGCGAGCCTTTGGTGGCATTGACCACGCTGTCGATGCCGATCGTCAGATCCTCGGCATCCTCGTCGATCACGTCATCCACCACCATAACCACCACCACGGCATTTTTCACGCCCTTGGGAATGGTCACCGGACTGGGCGAAGCCAGGTAGTCGTTGGTCAATTCGGCCGTGCCGCTGATCGAGAAACCCACCTGCACATCCTTGCCCGAGAACTGGCTCAGTTCCAGGGTAGCAGCGATGTTGCCAACGCCCTCATCCACGGTCTGACCCACTTCGGTGAAATACACATCGGGGGGATCGTCATTGTCGGTGATATTGACCGTGTGAATATCAGGAGTACCTTTGGTAGCAAAGGTTGGCGTTCCCATGATCACCGTGAACGATTCGACATCCTCCTCGTCAAGAAGATCATCCACGATATCGATGGTGAGAACTCCGCTGAGCGAGCCGGCCGGAATCGTGATCTTGTTATCCGAAACGATGAAATCAAGGCCGCCATCAGCAGAGCCGCCAAAAGTCAGCGGAACGGTCACGTTGTTGATCGTGGTGCCGTTCATCTCTGCCACCACCTGGATAGTGCCAATCGCCTCCCCCACATCCTGCGAGCTTAATGTGAAATAAACGGTGGGCATCGAGCCGCCCGAAGCCGGCGCCGGCGTGCCCTTGATATCGATCGCTTTCATGATCGTGCGCTGGGAGGTGGCTACGATCGGAAAAGAAGCAAAGTTCACAAAAGGAATGACCGGTTCGTACGGCACCTCGATGCGCACCACCACCCGGTCGCCCAATACGGCTTCGGGATTAAGAGAAGCAATGGCTACAGCCGGTGCGCAGGTGCCGAACTGAGAGGTGCCCGGGCCGTGATCATAGTCAATGTCTACCGCCGTATCCGGGATTTCCACCAGGATCGCGCCGCGGCGCGCCGCCTCGCGCATACCGGCGCAGTGCCGGTAATGCGGGGTGACGTAATCGCCGATATGCCCGGCGGCGGAACCATAACGGGCCGCCTCGCGCGCCGCAGTGGTCACCGAGCTAAGAATGAACAGCAAACGGCCAAACTCGATGATGCCATAGATGATCAGCAGCAGCACTGGAAATACCAGGGCAAACTCGATCATGGCCTGGGCTTTATCTTTGTGGGTTTTTCGAAAGTAACCTTTCATAAACCGTTCCTTTCACCAATCATGATACCGAATGACAAATCGCCAACTCTAAAAACAACCAAACGGCAAAGCTTTTCGCTTCGCCTCTCTATACGCCCAATGGGATAGGTATTCACCTGTTACACTCTCATTCTAGCAGTATTGCGACCCCGGGCATATAAGAAAGGAGTCCTAAACCATCCCAAAACAACTAACAGTATTGCAATGTCAACCTCCTAAACACACCTCAGCGCGCCGCCACCAGCATCGCTACTTGCACATCGATCCTGGCGTATTCAGGAACACTGCCCAGCAGCAAACTCAACACAAAGCGTTGGGTAGAATACGCCTGGTCCAGCCTTAAGTTCAAATCTTGCGCATTTTCTGGCTGCCGGGTAGTAATTTCGGCCACAGAGCGATACGCCCGCTGCCATTGCTCCTGGTAGGTTGCGATGACGGGCATGATATCTTCATAACGCCCTTCCAACACCAACGCCTCGATCTCCGCCGAGCGTTCTTGCGCCAGGGAAACACCCAACTCCGCCCGACCCAGCCGGTCAAAAGTAAAGAACCAGCGCAGCTCTTCCCCAGAACGTTTGGCGCCATACAGGCTATCGCCAGGCAAAGCCGTGAGCGCGCTAAAATACAGGGATTGCAGCACCGGGAAAACACCGATCAAGAACACAGCCGCCAAAGCCCACCGGTACATGGGATTGCCCCAGTGCAGGCTGCGGCGGCGGTAGAGGCTCAACCGGTTCGCCGGGCGCACCCGCTTCATCAGCCGGGTTTTGGAGGCTTCCAGGAAGCCTGCCGGCGGGTCCAACTCTTCCTGATGGGCCTGCAGCCATTCGGCTGCTGCCAGCTCCTGGCGCGTTTCATCAGCCTGCGCCGGCTCACGCGCCAGGATCGCCTCGACCGGCTCGCCGCGCTGCCGCGCAGCCAGGCACTCATCCAGCAAACGATCGCCGCTTTGTTTATCCACCATCGTTCTCCTTACTTTGCTTTTCCAGTACTTCTCGTAAGGCCTGCAGGGCCCGGTGCTGTAGAACCCGAACAGCGCCTGCCGAACGCTGCATCACGTGCGCCGTTTCTTGCGGAGAAAGATCCTGAAGAAACCGGAGCGCCAACACCTCTCGATAATCTTCCCGCAATTGCGCCAGCGCCCGAACCAACTCTCGCCGGTTGGAACGCACCGCCAGGGTTTCGGTCAGGTCGGTCTGCTGCTCAGGAATGTGTTGATATTCCTCATAGGAAACCGGGCGACCCTGGCGGCGGGAACGGCGGTAAAAATCGATCAAGGCGTTGCGAGAGACTCGCAGCAAGTATGCCCGAAACGGAACGCCTTTTTCATGATAGCGGGGCAGCGCCCGCCAGACTCGTACAAACACTTCTTCGGTCAGGTCTTCAGCATCCTGAGTATTTCCCAGGTGGGCACAAATGAACCGGAACACATCGCGCCCATAACGCTCGTATAGTTGGCCAAAAGCATCCACCTCGCCGCGCTGAATCTGGTGGATCAGGTCGCGGTCGTTGGGCTCTTGGATATCGGGCATATTCCTATCCTAAGAAACGCATTGCTCCGGTTTTTGTTACACTTGTATTGAGAAAAACTTGCCCCGAGTCGTGAGTAGGGACCCATGAGCCGGGGTACAGCTCGAGCTGTACCCCGCTCATGCGTCTCCAACGGTCACGGTGCAACCACCGCCGCCACCGCCTCGGGCAGGTGTAAGGCTCCCCAATGATCGAACGGCCAATAAACGAAAATGGCTTTGCCGATCACCTGGTCCATCGGCACCATTCCCCACGAACGGGAATCCGAAGAATTGTTGCGATTATCACCCATGACAAATATCGATTGCTCTGGCACCAGCCAGGTTCCACCGCGGTTGGTCACGGTGGTCAGATACGGCTCATCCCATATTTGATCGTTGATGTATACTTTCCCGCCCTCGATCCTTACCCGGTCGCCAGGCAGGCCAATCACCCGCTTGATATAGGGCGGCTCTCCGTCTGGATCGGGAGGATAATAGAAAACGACCACATCCCCGCGGTCGGGCAGGTCAGATTTAAAAGCCAACTTGTAGACGATCACAAAATCGCCCTCGTGCAGGTTCGGCAGCATGCTGATCGATTCGACCCGGATGCGGGCCGTCAGGAAGTTAATGCCCCAAAACAACACCACCGACAGCAGCAGCGTTTCCAGCATTTCCAACACGGCCGGCCAGACGCCGTTGCTATCAGGAACGTGATCAGGAAAAACTTCTGCGCGTAAGAAATCCAATGATGCCTCCGAGAGCCTATCCCCGATGACCTTGCTCGGCAAGCGGGTCGTTCCTGAGCACTTCGACCGCGTGGGGTAAGACCGGCAGCACCACCTGCAGGTTTTCCAGGGCGCCTGCGGGGCTGCCCGGCAGGTTGATGACCAGGGTTCGGGCGCAAAGGCCAGCCACCGCCCTGGAAAGCATGGCATGCGGGGTGATCTTCAGGCTGGCCTGCCGCATGGCTTCCGCCAGCCCGGGCGCCTGGCGGGTGATAACCGCCAGGGTGGCTTCGGGTGTCACGTCGCGCGGGCCAAGGCCGGTTCCCCCCGTGGTCAGGATGATATCCATGCGGCCTGCAGCACACCAGGCAGCCAGGCAATCCCGGATCAGGGGCAAATCATCCGGGATAATCCGATACTCCACCACCTGCCAGCCCTCTTGTTGCAAGCGTTTCTGCAAGGCCGGCCCCGAGTCATCCTGGCGTTCCCCGCGCGCCGAACGATCGGAGACAGTGAGTATTCCGAATCGCAGCTCTGTCATGGAATCGGAGTCCTACAGGTCCTTCGCCAGCGGCGTAACCGTATCCATGCGCTGCCAGTTGCGGTTTTCATAGAAATGAAATATATCTGCATTATCGTCGGTGATGAACAAATAGCACCGGATGCAGCCCTTGGCTCGCAAGCGGTATTCGATCTCATCCATTAAAGCCGTGGCGATGCCCAGGTGGCGAAAAGGCTCTGCCACCGCCAGGTGGTACACGATGCCTCGCCGCCCATCAAAGCCGCCGATCACGGAGCCAACCAGCTCGCCATTCACTTCAGCCACCAGGAACAGGTCTGGATCGCGGCCCAATTTCTTTTCGATCTCCTCAGGCTCGTCCGAGCGCCCCACGCGCACGCCGGGCCCGACGTTTTGCCACAAGGCATACACCCGGGGGTAATCCTCGTAAAAACTAAACTCGCGTAAAGAAAAGTCACTCATTTTCGGCTCCTACCAGTCTTTGCCAACCGCCATGGATGCCATCTTCCGTCACCCCAAAATAGAACCGCAGCCTGCCGTCCGGGGTGCGCTGCGCCAGATCGTAGCGATGCGTTTTGCCTTGGATATAACTATTTAACAGCCCCAGGTTGCCGTCCCACTGGATCTTGGCCTGGGATGGGTCTCCCGGCAGCCTCGAATATTCCTGGATGGCGTAATGCCACAGGCGCCTGGCCGAGACGCGGGTAACGTTTTTCACCACGTTGCCATTGCGCAAATCCTGCATCGTGTAATATTGAGCGCCTTCGCGTTCATTCACAGAAACCACTTCGACCCCGGTACGCGGCGGTAAATGCGCTTCTGCCACCGCCGGTTCAGGAAGGTGGGCAGGAGACGGTTCTGCTGGCAAAACAACTTTTAGCGCCTCATCTTTTCTTTCCCGCTGCCCGCGCAGCACCAAGCCGACAATCTCATCGCGCACAGCCATTTCTGTCTCAGCCTCATCGCGCACGTATACTTTGTATTCATCGACCACGTAAGGCGGGTCATCTCCCCGCGGCACCAACACTCGCAGCACTTTTTTGCCACCCGACTCGTGCATATCGACGGTCGCCTGCAGCGGCGGGCTGATGCGGTTATCAATCTCATTCTCCAGTTGTTGGATCGCCTGCTCTGGGCTGGGGATACCTGACACCGGCATGTGCGAATCGCTGCTTAATCCCAGGTACAACGTTCCCCCATTGGTATTGGCAAAAGCGCACACATCTGTCAAAACTGCATACAGCTTGCCGCCCTGAACGGTGATGCTCTCATGAAAATCCTGCACGATATTGGCACCTTCATCCCGTGCCGCGCGGATGAAGTCAAAAGCGGGCTCCGCCTGTTGGCGATGGGGGCGCGTACGGGCGAAGTCATGGCTCATAAACAATTCCTTCAAAGCCTCAAAACTGACATCCGGCAGGTTGACCTCTGTGGCTCGGTCTCCCAGGCCAAACACCTTTTTCCGCTGAGGGTCTGCCGCCAGGCGATGCGAGTCTGAGCCCTGGATGCAGTGCATGCGGCGCGGGTATTCCGGCTTGGTTCCATTGAAAAAGGCTGCTGTGGAACGCGGCCCCCGCAGATCCAGATCGGTGACTTCCAGGGCATGCAAGTGTGCGTCTTGGGTATAAGAAATCTTCGTTTGCCCGCCCAAAGGAAAGCCTCGCATGGCAACTCCATTGCTTGAATTGGCATGCGCCGCAATCACCAATCCACCGGCCTCGCCGATCATCCGGTATGCCGTCAGCACATCGGTCGTCGCCCCAACGGTCGCCGAGCCGGCATCGAGCTGATCCGTGGCGATCTTCATCTGGATCAGCAAGTATTCCAGGTCACGCACGGGTTTCTCGGGAGGAAACAGCGCCAGGATATGAAATCCAAAAGTGGCGGTAAATTCAAACCCCGGCAGCACCAAGATCTTCTCAGTTAACCGGCGGTATTCTCTCAGAGTCGCCCCCTCTTCCGGCATCAAGCGATTAAGCTGTTCCAGCAGTTCCAGTTTTTGTATTTCAGACAGCATCTGCCGGTATCCCGCCACGGTATTATGATCGGTAAAACTGATCATCTCCAGGCCGCGGGCTTCGGCACGCTGCAATATTTCCAGGTAAGTTACACCCATCTGCTGGAAATCAGACGAGGCGGGTGTATGCAAATGCAAATCAATTGTACGCCACTGCATCGATGCGCGTGGTCTCTTTTTTCCCATGTTATCCTTTTTTTGCCACGATCCCCGCCGAGGCTTCAGTTAATGCCTTACGCATCCTTTTGATCAATTCGTCTGGCATGTAAGGTTTAATAATAAAATCGTTCGCGCCTGCCTTCAAACACTCTTCCCGCACATCCAGCCCAGAAGACATCATAATAGCTATGCCGGACAAATCCGGATTCGATCGAATCTTCGAGAGCACATCCATGCCATTGAAAAAACGCAAATGCACGTCCATTAAAACCATGTCGGGTTTTTCTTGGGCAATACTTTGAATCACCTGGTCTTCTTGTTCACCATCTGCAACGATCACTTCGAAGTCTTCCATCTCCAACAAAGTTGTTAGAAGGCTAACCATCGTCACATCATCTTCAATCAACATTACTTTTGCCATGAAATTTATTCCTCAGGTGGTTTCTCGTCCGCCTTCTTCTTCCTTGTTCTGGTCTTATTTTTCAAAAGAGTTGGCTCTTGTGCGTGGGTGGGTTGTTCTGGCAGGCGTTCCCCGCTTTTGTCTACAGGATTATGCATCTTGGCAGCGCCGGAGGCAGGAGCCGGCTCCAATGCGTTTTCCAGCACTTCATCCACAGTCTCTACGAAGAGGAACTGAATTGAATTTCGCACTTCTTCGGGCAGGTCTTCCAGGTCGGCCTCATTGCGGCGCGGCAAGATTACAGTCTTCAAACCGCTGCGATGCGCCGCCAACACCTTCTCTTTGATGCCGCCTACCGGAAGCACCTGGCCGCGCAGGGTGATCTCGCCGGTCATGCCAATATCCGACTTAACGGGCCGGCCCGATACCAGAGATACCAATGCGGTAGCCATCGTCACGCCCGCTGAGGGGCCGTCCTTGGGTTGAGCGCCGGCGGGAATGTGCAAATGAATATCCGACTTCTCAAAGAAATTCGGAGGCAGTCCCAGGTCAGCCGTACGCGAGCGCACGTACGATAGAGCAGCCCGCGCCGATTCTTGCATCACATTGCCCAACGAGCCGGTGATCTGGAAACCCTTGCTTCCTGGCATGCGCGTGGCTTCGATGAAAAGAACATCTCCCCCCACGGGAGTGTAAGCCAACCCGGTAGCCACGCCAGGGATGGATGTCCTGGCTGCAATCTCTTCATTCCCAAAGTAATGCGGGCGTCCGGAATATGCGCGCACCTTTTCGGGCGTTATTTCCAGCGCATCAGCCTTCTTCTCGGCAATCTCGGTCACTACCTTGCGGCACACCGAGCCGATCTCTCTTTCCAGATTGCGCACACCCGCCTCGCGGGTATATGACCGGATGATCATCCGCAAAGCGTCATCGGTAAATTTGACCTCATCGAGGCGCAAACCATTTTCGCGCACCTGGCGGGGAATGAGATACTTCCGGGCGATGGCGCATTTCTCGCCTTCCGTATAGCCCGACAGAGAAATGATCTCCATCCTGTCTCGCAGGGGCGCAGGAATCGGTTCCAACAGGTTGGCAGTTGTAATGAACATCACTTGCGAGAGATCAAAAGCCACTTCCAGGTAATGGTCGCGGAATTCAGCGTTCTGCTCCGGATCCAGCACTTCCAGCAAAGCCGAGGCCGGGTCTCCATGGAAATCGAAAGTCAGTTTGTCGATTTCATCCAACATGAATACCGGGTTGCGAGATTCGACCCGCCGCAAAGCCTGCAGGATCCTGCCCGGCATGGCGCCGATATACGTGCGCCGGTGACCGCGGATCTCCGCTTCGTCGCGCATGCCGCCCAGGGAAATGCGCACAAACTTGCGCCCCATGGCGTGGGCAATCGAGCGTCCCAGCGAAGTTTTTCCTACTCCCGGTGGTCCTACAAAACAGAGAATAACCCCTTCGCGGATACGGCGAATTTCATCAACCGGCTCATCCTGCGCTTCTCCGGAGCGTTCCAGGCGCAGTTTGCGCACAGCCAGGTATTCCAGGATGCGTTCTTTCACGTCTTCCAGGCCAAAGTGATCCTGGTCCAGGATTTCTCGCGCATGGGTGATTTCCAGGTTATCGACCGAGGCAACGGACCAGGGTAATGAGATCATCCAATCCAGGTAAGTGCGGATAACGCCATATTCGGCAGCTGCGGTGGGCAGGCGCGACAATCGATCCAGCTCACGGCGAGCCTGCTTATCGGCCTCCTCGGTCATACCGGCCGCCTCGATCTTCTTGCGCAGCTCCTCTACCTCAGCCGCCTGTTCGTCCCCCTCACCCAGTTCGCGCTGGATCGCTTTTAGCTGTTCTCGCAGGAAATAATCTCGCTGCATCTTTTCGATCTCAGAGCGGGCCTCGCTTTGGATCTTCTGGCCAATTTCCAATACCTCTACTTCGCGGGTAAGGATCCCTACCAGCTTGCGCAGTTTGTCGGTAACCGAGTCGAACTCCAGCAGCGCTTCTGCCGCATCCAGGTCCATTCGCTGAAAATTGGCAATGGTATAAACTGTTTGCAGCGGCTCCTCAAGCGCCTGGACGGAGGCCACCAACTCTCTTGGGATGGTGGGGATCATTTCGGCAATGCGCGCAAACTGATCACGGGCATTACGCGCCATCGCTTCCACTTCCAGGTCGGGCTCAACCACTTCCGGCGCCAATTGGATGGTAGCCTTCAAATAAGGCTCAGCCTGGACAAATTCGACCAGGCGGAAACGCGCCAAACCCTGCACCAACAAGCGGATGGTTCCATCCGGCGCCCGGAACAACCGGTGCACCATCGCAACCGTGCCCACGGAATATAAATCTTTGGGCTCGGGCGATTCCAACTCGGGGTCCTTGGAGGTCACCAGGCCGATCAGCCGGTTATCTTCAGAGACAACATCATCCACCAGGCGGATCGAACGCGGTTGCCCGATCGTCAACGGAACAGCCGTTTCCGGGTAAACCACCAGGCCCCGCAAAGGCAGAATAGGCAGAACAGTCGGGATTTTCCCTTTAAGCTCCTGATTGGGAACAGGCTCTTCGATCGAGGTGGTTTCAGCGGATATGATCAGGCTTTCCAGAGCTTCCTGCTCATCCGCCTTGCTCTGCTCTACTTCGCCGCGCCCCGCCCCGGCAGGGAGCAGGCTGAACATCAATTCCCTGAGACTCAACAACTCTTCTTCTGCCCAGCGCTGTTCTCCAACGCCATCATCCTGCCCAAACCAGGGCATAAAGTTAAGTATATTCCAACGTGAAGCCGGCATGAATTATTCATCCCCTCGTACGGGTATTTGTTTCGGGTGCGCCTTTTTCGGGTGCGCCTTCGGTAAAACGATCTTTAATAATCCATTCCGATAAACTGCTTGCGCCTCGTCGCCCACCACTGCCACTGGAAGGTTCAGCTCGAGATTGAAATCCCCATAAGGTATCTCCATCTGGTAGTAAGCGCGGCGTTCAGAAATATCGGCGCGAGTGCCAGAGATCTGCAGCCGGCGTTCTTCAAGCGAAATTTGAAAATCCGATTCCCTGACCCCTGCAATCTCAACTCGAATGATAAGCGCATCTTCCGTTTCATAAACATCGGCCTGTGGGCGCCAGATACGCGCATAGCTGGCCCATCTCCGTCCCATCAGATCATTCGAAAGATCATCCAAAGAATGCCCATTGAGGTGTGACGATAGTGATTTTAATAATACGTCGCTCATCCTATCCACTCCTGCTAGTAGCGCTCACGAAAAAGGCGCCCCTGGCGGGATTCGAACCCACAACCAACAGCTTAGAAGGCTGCTGCTCTGTCCATTGAGCTACAGGGGCAGTTGGCATTATCCCAGGCACGGGCGTACTCCCCGATAGTTATGAGCGCCTGACAACGTGCGCAAGATGATTTCTGGCGGACGTGACAACTGCGCGCCTAATTCAACCGGCGTGAGAGGCGCGTTCCCGTTCACCAGGTAAACGCGAAAAATAGCATCGACCATGGCGGTGTGCGGTGTAATAAATTCAGGCTGCTTGGCGCAATGCGTGATCAAAACGTGTTGCACAGCATCCACACGCTGGACTTCCGCCGTCTGCAAGTCGATCCAATCTACCATCTGATTTCCCGCAGCATTGGCATACAATTCTTCGTGCTGAGGGCAAAGCAAACTGGCCAGGTGCACCCGCCAATCTCGATCATTTTGTTCCCACCATTGGAAATCAATCCTGAACCTGGTTTGCAAGGTGGGCTTTACCAGGCTGAAGCGCTTAAACTCGGGCACGGGTAACCTCCATCAAGCTGCGTTTCGTTCTGAATCGTTGAAGCGATAATGCAGATCTCCCACATGCACAAACCAGGGGCGTGAGGCCAGCATTGCTAAAATAGGGCCTGGAGGACAGCGCCGGATCACATTAACGGCTGCATATAACTCGCTTGCATGCACATGACTCTGCGGGTTTAATTTTGCCAGTTCTCTCACAGTATTCACCAGGGTGCGTTCAAAAGGCACATGCTCTTTCTGATTCTGCTGCCAGACATTTTCCAACTCTTCGGGGTTGGGGATAGCAATTGTCATGCGCTCATCAAATTGCGTATTGACTCCCTGCTTCAGTAAAGCAAACACGATCCCGCCATCCGAGCCGACCAGCACAGTTTTGATCCATTCCCGAGCAGAACGCCGGGATTCGCACCTCACCACCACTTCGCCAGCCTTGCCGGCTCGCACCTGGATCAGGCTGCCTGGGATAACCCCTTTTGCTCGATACCAATCGCCCAACCCATACACATAGCGGTGCGAACGCACCACCCACCCGGCGAATTTCTCACCACTGTCGCCATCCACCAACATAAAGCGAATACGGGGCGCTTCATAAGCAGTCGGGAACAAGTGACGAATTTGCGCCGATAATGGCAGCGTACCAGAACGCCAATGAGGGTAGATCAATGGGATGGTAACTTCTGCCTGAGATAACAGCTTCGATGTGACCGGAGACAATTCATCATCCAACCGCCGTTCCAATTCAAGCATTTCTGGCGTCAGCAGAGAACGGTCATAATCGTTTTCTCCATACCGCAAGCATGCTGGAACCTTTAAGACGCCTTCTGGCTCGAGGCGGTTGAGGAACCACAACACTTCGCCCGAAGGGCCAACCTCATCGAAACGGGGATCCTCCTGGAGCGCCAAAGCCAGCGAGAACTCACTCAGGTTTGAGTTTTGTTGGACAGAAATACCCACCTGTTCTAATAAGGCCAAGGTTGGCAAAGGGCCGCCTGCTGCCATATCCAGCACGGCTTCAGCCAGGTTCATATGCCCCACATTGATATCAACCAACAAAGCTCGCGGGAACCAGCGTCCGGCTATACGCACAAAATCGGCGTTGTTTTCCAGCGCTTCTTCCAAGTATTCGACCAAATCATCCCCATAATGGACAAGGACTGTTTCCAGGTCCAGGAAACCATCCCGAAAATAATCGACCGGCTGGTTCAGCTTATGGTCTGCAATGCCAGATGCAAATTCTTTCGACTCGCCATCTTCAAGAGCCACCTGGATTACTTGAAAATCGCCCAGGTCTGGGTTTTCACCCGGGCGCACCTTGACCACCTCGCCTGATTTCCAATTCAGGGCCGGAAACACCAGTGCTTGCCCAACCGAATAAGCTTCCTTGGGCAAATAGACCGCGCCGCCTGCGCTGCGCTGCCGCTCGATAGCAACCTTCTCGCGGCGAATACGATCTTCAGCTAATGCTTTCGCCAGTTCCTTGGAGGAAAGGGGGGTTTCTTTCTCAAGAAGATAATTATAGATGAATTCAATATCTGCTGGTTCGATCTGGAAATTTTCCCAGTAATCCTCACGGATTGCCGTTACTTTCATAAACATGCCTCAAACAATTTAATCTTGCAATTTTGCAATTTTGCATTTTGTATCATTTCCTATTATACTCTATTGTGATTAGCCTTAATTAACTAGGTTCAAAGGAAATCAGAACATGGAAACCAGATGGAGTGTCGCAAGAGAAACAGCAGGGAATGTGGAAGCCGAGATCCTGGCGGGGCTCCTGGAAGCGCAAGGAATTGAAGTATTGCTCTCTCAGGAAGCAGCCGGTCGCCTCATATACCCGGTGACGTTTGGCGCCTTAGGGACAGTTCAAATATTGGTACCTGAAACAGATCTAGAAAAGGCTATGGCTATCCTGGCAGATTTCGATGCAGGCAGCTACCAAAATGTCGAACTCGAAATATCCGATGCTGACGCCGCAGACTTTCTCGACCCCGACCTGATCGAGCCAGATGACTTGACCTCAGAAGATGATTCTCAGGGATAAGCGTTCTGCAGCCAATCCATCGGATCCACCTGCACCCCGCCGACCCACACCTCCCAATGCAAATGAGGGCCTGTTACGCGGCCGGTAGAACCAATCAGGCCAATCTGCTGCCCGGCCTCAACACGGTCTCCTACGCTGACCTGGATCTCAGATTGGTGCATGAAACCTGAATAAATCCCCCAACCGTGATTGATCATGGTGGCGTTACCTCGCACTGTCAGCGGCCCCACAAAAACCACTTCGCCGGCCGCGGGTGCGTAAATCAAATGGCCAACCTGGCCGCAAAAATCCAGGCCGGTATGGAAATACAGGTACTCGGATTGATTGTATGACCGGCGATTACCAAATACTGAAGGCCAACAATCTGTATATTCAGGCGCGACCGGGCTGGTGAACCCCCCCGACCACAGTTTCTCATCCGTCGCAGTTGCGACCAGTGCAGTCCATTGCGCGTCTTCGGGTTTCGTCACGACCGGATCGATTGTTGCCGCGTCTACCACCAGGTTTTCGTAAGCATAACTCCCGGCTTGAACCGGCACCAACTGCGTAAAACCCACCGGCGTGCCATCCGCCAGGCTGCCGCGAATGGAAAGCGGGTAAAGGCCCGCGGGCAGCATGGCATACACACCTTGCATACCAACGTAATCACCAGCAGATTGTTCGTGGAAGCTAAATATCCGGCCGGCGATAGCGCCTTCAAAAACTGCGCCCGCCGCGGCAGTGATCTGCAGCACAGTCGTCTTGCCCTGCACCAAGGGCAGTGGGGTGATCTCTGCACTTTGGATCACCGCTGGGAATGCGCCCAGCCCAGCAGCCGCCTCACCAGGCAGGTGCAGCACGTCGCCAGGAATAGCCTGCCAGTTCTTGGCCATGCGGTTCAGCAGCAGCATCCGCCAGGGATTTTCGCCCTGCAATACCGCCTTTTCCAACACAGATTGCCCCAGCGACAGGGATATCCGGCTGCCCAATAGCTGGCGATTTTCTTGCTGGGGAATGATCAAGTTTGCGCCGGCATACAACTCCAGCGGGCTTACCAGGTGATTCAGGCGCAGCAAAGAGTCTTCTGCAACGCGATACTGGCGGCTCAGGCTGCGCAGCGTATCACCCAGGTAAACCGGTCGCGTGTCCAGCACACCCGTAATACCCTCCAAACCCGGGATAACCAGCCGGTCGCCTGCTTTCAGTGTGCTGCCATCGCTGATGTTGTTCAGGTTCATCAGGTCAGTTAATGTCACGTTAAAACGCTGGGAAATATCCCACAGCGTGTCGCCCGATTGGACAATATAAATAGGGCCAACTGGCTGGCTGTCCTGCGCCAGGCCCACCTGCACCGGCAGCAACAACAGCAATAATAAGAGCAGATTAATTCGCAGATACTTCATGCCAGGTAACTCGATCACCAACTTGAAAATCGTTCATCCGCTCCGGTGTAATTTCAAGCACATAACGCGCCGGGCGTTTTGGTAAATAGGCTGGGCTCCAACTTTTAGCCAGGCAGACATCCACTACCTGGTTAGACTGATCGATCCAGACAATCGCCAGGTCGAACCAAACGAACATCATATGAATGGAAGAGTCCAGGCGGCTGTCACGCGCCTGAACCAACATAAGTCCTTCGCCAGAGGGCAGACTTCGCCGGAAGGTCAGCCCGCGTAACCGGCACAAGAATGAGTCGCAATAGACAACCGTCAATGACTGTTGAAGTGGGCGTGTTAGATTTTCTAAAAGGATTTGTTTCATACCAATCGTCACCGCTTTATTATTCCCCCGCCAAGAATAAATCGGGGCGACATGCGTCGCCCCGCCTCCATGTGCTATTCTTGCTGCTTTTCTTTCCGGGATAATACTTTGTCGACACTGTCGACCAATTCTTGGGGGCTGAAAGGCTTGGCGATATAATCGTCTACTTTCGCAATGTGCAGTCCCAGCACCTTGTCGATGCTTTGCGCCTTGGCTGTCACCACGATCACCGGGATATCCCGAGTCTTAGGCTCTGCCTTCATCTGCTGGTAAACATCCCATCCATCCATATCCGGCATCATTAAATCCAACAACACAAGATCGGGGATATGCTGGCGGATCGCATCCAACCCTTCGCGGCCTCCATTGGCTCCAATTACCTCAATACCTTTACGGCTCAGGATTAACCGCACCAGGTCGATCATTTCCTGCTCGTCTTCTACATATACTAGGCGTTTTGTATCCTCAACCACACGTTCCTCCTAAAGCGACAAACAAATCTCACTTTCTTAAAGTGTACCACAATGAACCATGTTTTGCGATACATTCCACCTTTTTTGTGAGCGTTTTTCAACCTGTACACCGTTATTTGATATAGTAAAAAAGTCCTATTTTCTCATTTCTGCCCCCTTGTCATCCCTTGCAGCCTCCGCTATAATCGTTACGGCAAAATTCAAGTGATCTTGAATTTTATAGATAGAAATCAGGAAAATAAAAGAAGGAAATTGTATGATTGATGTTAATAATCTCCGCAAGGGTGTAACCTTTGAATTAGACGGTTCTTTATTTAAAGTATTGGATTACCACCACCATAAACCTGGCCGGGGCAACGCCACCATCCGCGTGAAGGCAGTTAACTTGCGCTCGGGCACAACCCTGGAAAAAACCTTCCAATCCGGCGACCGGGTACCCGAAGCCCGCCTGGATTTTCATAATGTACAGTTCTTATACGCAGATGGCGAACTCTACTATTTTATGGATTTGGAAACCTATGAACAGCCGGCGGTTCCTGCTGCGATTTTAGGCGACACTGCCTTGTACCTTAAAGGAAGTATGGAAGTAAAACTCACTTTCTACGAGGGCGAGCCATTGGATGTTGAAC
>CAZVRZ010000043.1:0-15247 GCA_964629965.1 uncultured Anaerolineaceae bacterium | reverse complement strand
CGGCTTATTGCAGAGCAATGCGTCGGACAATTTGCTTTTGAACATTTCCGCGATGGAGAATATAAAGCTTCTTGCGTATAAGAGGACATCCGGATTTCTGGGAAATCTCCGTGCGCGGCGATACGGCCACCGGCGTGACCAAGAAAGTAACTACAGAAACCGGTTTGAGCGTTCAGGTACCAAACTTTGTGGAAGCGGGCAACACCATCCGGGTAGATACGCGCACGGGCAACTACCTGACCCGCGTTTGATACAGGCTTTGTAACCTCATGCGCACGCCTGCCGGAAAAGAATGCCTCTATTTCTATGGTAATTATTATCGCGGCCAGCATCACGAGGAATGCCGCCTGTTAGAAGCGGCTAACCCTGCGCTTGCCTGGAAGCCATCTTTGTGCGCCGGCTGCCCCATCCCGGGTATTCTGCTGGCCAATGCCTGCCGTGAGATGCAGCTAATACCCGAATTGCGGCGTTCTTTTCCCTTCCTGCGACAGGAAGTACATGTGAAAACTTATTGCAGAAAATCTCAGCGCCGTGACTTTGATGCGCACATCGGCTGCGGAGAATGCCATCTACTGCCAGAAGTTGTTGATGGAGAACCATCATGCTGACCTTGTTAGTTGATCTCGATGATACACTGCTTGAGAACAAGATGGACTCCTTCTTACCGGCCTACCTGGAAGCTCTCAGCAGGCGGCTCGCTCCATACGCAGAGCCTGACCACATGGTACACAACCTGCTTTCTGCAACCAGGAAGATGACCCAGAATCAGGAACCTGACCAAACCCTGGAACAGGTCTTTGATGCATCTTTCTACCCGGCGTTGAACCTGACAAAAGAATCTCTGGCAGAGACTCTCAATCAATTCTATGCGCAAGATTTTCCGGAGCTGCGGTCCTTGACCCAGCCTATGCCGGGAGCCGTGCAATTTATCCGCCAGGCCTTGGCTCGCGGCTACCGGATCGGCATTACCACCAACCCACTATTTCCTCTGACTGCCGTCCAACAAAGACTGGCCTGGGCAGACCTGCCGGTGGACCGGTACCATTTTGAGTTGGTTCCATCTTATGGCACATTTCATTTCGCCAAGCCCAACCCGGCTTACCTGGCAGAAGCCCTGGCGCAAATGGGTTATCCGGAGGGGGAAATACTGGTGGTAGGAGATGACCTCTCTCTCGATGTTGAACCGGCGCAAACCCTTGGACTGCCGGTCTTCCATGTGCATCCAGACGGCTCTACGCCGCGCAATGTTCCCCAGGGCGAGATTCAAGATATCCAGGCCTGGATCGATCAAATACCTCCGCAATCCCTGGCGCCCGATTTCAAGAACAAAACTTCCTTGCAGACGCTCTACAAAGTCACGCCGGCAGCATTGTCTTCCTTGCTGCAGCGCATCCCCGTAGAACAATGGAACCAGCGCACCCAGGCGAAAGACTGGTGCCCTACTGAAATCGTATGTCATCTCAGGGACGTTGAAAGCGAAGTCAATCTGCCGCGCCTGGAGCAAGTTCTGAAAGATGAAAATCCGTTCATTGCCGGCAGAGATACAGATCGTTGGGCAGAGGAACGGCGCTACATCCAACAAGACGGCAAGCAGGCCCTGGCTTCATTCATGGAGTTGCGCAAGCGCTCCTTGAGTATCCTAAATAGCCTGACCGAAAAAGACTGGCAGCGCCCGGCGCGCCATGCCATCTTTGGGCCCACCAATTTGAAAGAATTGGCGCAGATCTTTGTGGATCACGACCGGCTGCACATCCGCCAGCTTTATAAACTCCTTTGAGTAGGACGATTAACTCCACAGATTAACGCCGCCTCCTTCGCCAGGAGGCGGTGTTGTTAACCGCAAAGCTCAACTGGAGCATTTATAAACCCGTGGAGGAACAGATCGTGAAAAAGCGGATTGTGATTACAGGGCTGGGATGTATCAGTCCCTTGGGGAATGATATCCATACGTTGTGGCAGAACCTGGTGTCTGGGAAATCCGGCGTCGGGAAGATCACACATTTTGACACGTCCGAATTCAAATGCCAGATCGCAGCCGAAGTCAAAGATTTCGATGGTGCGCAACACTTTGGCGCTCGCGAAGCCCGGCGGATGGATCGTTTTAGCCAATTTGCAGTTGTGGCGGCGCAAGCCGCGGTTCAGCATTCGGGCTTAGTGATCGATGACAACAATCGCGATCGCATCGGTGTGGTCCTGGGCAGCGGCATTGGCGGCATCGAGACGCTCTTTGAAAATACGAAGATCTATTTAGAGCGTGGGCCAACCCGCGTCAGTCCCTTTCTCGTGCCCATGATGCTGCCGGATAGCGGTGCGGGCATGGTTGCCATCTACTTGGGTGTGCGCGGGCCCAACCTGGCTGTGGTCACTGCCTGCGCAACCGGCACCAACACGATCGGCGAAGCAGCCGAGATCATCCGGCGCGGCCAGGCAGATATCATGCTGGCGGGTGGCGCCGAAGCGGGCATCGTCCCCATCGCCATCGCCGGCTTGACCGTTATGACTGCCCTTTCTATGCGCAATGACGAGCCCCAGCGCGCCTGCCGTCCATTCGACCTGCACCGGGATGGGTTTATCATGGGAGAAGGCGCGGCCGTCGTTGTGTTGGAAACGTTGGAGGGCGCCCTGGCGCGCGGTGCGACCATCCTGGCAGAGATCAGCGGTTATGGCGCAACCAACGATGCCTATCACATCTCCGCCCCTGCCGAAAACGGCGCAGGCGCGGCGAATTGTATGCGCATGGCATTGCAGGCCTCAGGACTTCAAATGGAAGATATTCACTATATTAACGCTCATGGAACAAGCACGAGCCTGAATGATAAAAGCGAAACCGCAGCGATCAAATCGGTCTTTGGCGAGCGGTCTTATCATATTCCTGTTTCGTCCACCAAATCCATGACCGGTCATCTGCTAGGAGCAGCCGGAGCCCTGGAGGCCATCATCTGTGTCCAGGCGATCCAACACCAGGTTATGCCTCCCACGATCAATTACGAAACACCCGATCCCGTGTGTGACCTGGACTATGTTCCCAATTCGGCCCGGCCTGCCCTGATCCGCCATGCCATGTCCAATTCTTTTGGCTTTGGAGGCCATAACGCAACCCTTATCATCAGCCAATGCCCGCCAACACTTGCGCCTGAGAACGAGGCAGCGCCATGACCACTTACGCCCATATCACCGGCTGGGGAATGGTTGTACCCGAGCGGGTATTGACCAACCATGAATTGGCTCAGATGGTTGATACCAGCGATGAATGGATCGTGGAAAGAACCGGCATCCGCGAAAGAAGGATTGCCGGTCCAGGCGAGACAACCGCTTCCCTGGCCGTTGCAGCCGCTTTGAGAGCCCTGGAAGTGGCCAACCTGAGCCCGGCCAACGTTGACCTGGTGATCGTATCGTCATCATCGCCTGAACACATCTTTCCTGCCACGGCCAGCCTGGTACAAGATCGCATCGGCGCGGATAAGGCAGGCGCTTTTGACCTGCAAGCGGCCTGTGCAGGCTTTATTTATGGCCTGTGCCTAGGCGCACAGGCTATCCAGAGCGGAGCAGCTCAAAACGCCCTGGTCATTGGGGCCGAAACGCTCTCGCGCTTTACAGATTGGCAAGATCGCAATACTTGCATCCTGTTTGGCGACGGTGCGGGTGCTTTTGTTCTGCAAGCCAGCAATGAACCGGGAGGCATCCTGTCAAGCACCCTGCGTTCTGATGGTTCTGGAGGCGATCTTCTTTCCATCCCGGCCGGCGGCAGCCGCCTGCCCACCAGCGAGGAGACTCTGAAGAACAAACTACATTTCATTCATATGAACGGCAGGGAGGTGTTCCGGTTTGCCACGCGCGTCATGGCGCAAGCCACGCGCGAGGTGGTTGCCAAAGCAGGTCTGCAACTGCAAAACATCAAGCTCGTAATCCCGCACCAGGCCAACCGCCGGATCATCGAAGCGGCAGCCCGCAATTTGGATATTCCCTTGGAACAATGCGTGATCAATGTGGAGAAATATGGCAACACCTCAACGGCATCCATTCCCATCGCCACCTGCGAAGTCATAGAAAATGGCAAATTAAAACCCGGCGATCGGGTGGTTTTCGTCGGGTTTGGAGGCGGATTGACCTGGGGAGCCGTAGCCGTGGAATGGAGCGGCCCGCTCTTGCCCAAGCCCCGCCGTATATATCCACACGGCTACCGGCTGTGGGCGCGCATACGCTCTACGACCAGGCGGCTGGTAAGATATATCGAAGGCCGGCTGTGGGGACGCAAAACCCTGGAAGACTGAGAGTCTTTACTCCTCCTTGCCAGAAGAGTTGGATGAAGTATCGATCACCTTGATCACTTTCTTAATGTAATCGGTAAAGACATTGTGCTGGTAACCGACCAGCCAGGAAAACACATAAAGAAAAATGGGAGTCGCCATCGTTGGGCTGGTCTCAACAATCGTTAACAAACGCACGATCAAGGCCATCACAAATCCCATGATCAGCCCCATCACAGGGCTATTGATATACCACATGGTATGCTGCCGATCGAAATCCTGATCCTGCGAGATGTGTTTGATCAGCGCAAAAAGGGCGCCAACCACACCGCCCAGGCCACCGCAGATTATGCTGGTACCCATGTACACCAGGTAGTCTGTTCCAGAAATAAACGCTGCGCCACCTATCCTGGCAAAGAATATCCAACCCAGCACAACCATCCAGGCAATTTCATAGATAAAAAGGAATGGGCCCAGGCGATACGACCAATAACGCATGCGCTCATTCTGCTCGACGCGATACTCCACCTCGTTAATAAGACGCTCGGCTTCTTCATAGCGGTTTCTGCCGGCTATTAACTCATTGCGGGCGTTCTTGATCAGGTCCAGCAAGGTGCGCGCGATTTGTAAAGACTGCACCCTGGCTTCCACCCCCTCTTTCGCCTGATTAGCCCGCTCCCAAAGGGTATTCAAACGCTCATCCGTAATAAAGAAATCGATCATTTCCTGCTGGTATTCCTGTTCCGCCTCCTGAACCGGCGCTACAGAACCAGGCATACCTTCCACCGGCCCCGGGGCAAAATAAGCCGCGGCACTGAACAACGGCGCCCCCTTCATGGATTCTTGCGGGGGAATCGGAACTTCAGACACGGGCAATCCAGGTTCATTCGAAAGATCCTCCAGGTATGGGAAACCTGCCCCCATCCCGCTATCCCTTGGTGCATTCTCTTCGGCAGGCGCAGTCTCTATGGCAGCAGCATTGTCGATCTCTTCGAGAATTGCCTGCGTTCCACCATCAACAATGGCAGGCGAATCTTCTCGAAACTCTGCCGCAGCGTCTCCTGCCACAATTTTATCAACAGAAGCAATCGTTGTTCTCTTTTTTCCAGCCATCCCTGCGATCCTTTCATGGGTGAATGAACATAATGAACTTAGCCCAAATGTTCACTAAGACAGACCATCATGAGTCATTGAAATTCAACAACAATTTGAGTATAGATCATGTCTGCCAATCCGTCAAATGTTAGAAAGTTGTTAGAAAGACGGATCGAATTACTCCGAAAGGGACAACTTCTCGTGAGAATTGGTATAATGTCTTCTCAAGTCAGGAAGAATTACTTCCTTGTTGGAGGCAATGGTGAATCAAACGCGTAACCGTTCAACTATCATATACTTGCTGTTGTTTATTGCTATCGTTGTGTTAGCTTTATACAACTTGCGGCAGAGTGCATCCACTCAAGAGACTCTTTCGATCAATGAGGTTGCAGCAGATATCCAAAGCGGAAAAATTTCCCGCATAATCATCGAAGATGATAACCGGCTGCGGATCATTTATTCCGATAACAAGAATGCCATCGAAGGCACCTCACAAAAAGAAGTCTCTTCAACATTGGTGGAGCAATTGAAAGAACTGGGAGTAACCACCGAACAACTATCTCCCGAAAATATCCAGTTGGAAGTCACCGCCCCCAGCCGTTGGCTGAATGCGGCAACCATCCTGGGTTATATCTTGCCCTTCGTCATCCTGGGCGGACTTTTCTGGTTCATCTTCCGCCAGGCACAGGGCAGTAACAATGCTGCTATCTCATTCGGCAAGTCACGCGCCCGCATGTTCACCGGCGATCAGCCAACAGTGACCTTTGCCGATGTGGCCGGCGTTGAAGAGGCCAAAGAAGAGCTTAAAGAAGTAGTTGAGTTCTTACGAGAGCCCGAAAAATTCATTTCTTTAGGAGCACGCATCCCGAAAGGCGTTTTGTTGGTAGGGCCGCCAGGAACCGGTAAAACCTTGCTTGCAAAAGCAGTATCCGGCGAGGCGGGAGTGCCCTTCTTCTCGATTTCCGGTTCGGAATTTGTAGAAATGTTCGTTGGCGTTGGCGCCAGCCGCGTGCGCGACCTGTTTGACCAGGCCAAGCGACATTCCCCCTGCATCGTTTTTGTTGATGAGATCGATGCTGTCGGCCGGCAGCGCGGTGCCGGACTGGGCGGCAGTCACGATGAGCGCGAGCAAACCCTCAACCAGATGCTAGTCGAAATGGATGGCTTCGACACAGATACCAATGTTATCATCATGGCAGCTACTAACCGCCCCGATATTCTCGACCCGGCTTTGCTGCGCCCGGGGCGCTTTGACCGGCGTGTGGTGTTGGATCGCCCAGATATGCGCGGGCGCGAGGCAATCCTGAAAGTGCACGTCAAGGGCAAACCTCTGGCCCCCACCACAGACCTGGGCATCCTGGCTCGCTCAACACCCGGCTTTGTTGGCGCCGATCTGGAAAACCTGGTCAACGAGGCAGCCATCCTGGCCGCCCGGCGCAACAAGAAAGTGATCGAGCAGCCCGAGCTGGAAGAAGCGATCGAACGGGTGATCGCCGGCCCCGAGCGCCGCAGCCGGTTGATCAGCGAAGAAGAAAAGCGCATCGTGGCTTACCACGAGGCTGGTCATGCCGTTCTGGCGCACGTCCTGCCCCACACCGATCCGGTTCATAAAATCACCATCGTGGCACGCGGCATGGCAGGAGGCTACACCATGGCCTTACCGCAGGAAGATCGCACCATGATCAGCCGCTCTAAGATCCTGGATGACCTTACCTTTACCTTGGGCGGGCGCGCTGCCGAAGAGATTGTCTTCGAAGATATCACCTCTGGCGCCGCCAACGATCTAGAACGCGTCACCCGCATGGCCCGTTCAATGGTCACCCGCCTGGGTATGAGCAAGGAATTAGGCCCGATGGTTTATGGCCAAAAAGAAGAACTGATCTTCCTGGGACGCGAGATCTCCGAACAGCGTGATTACTCAGAAGCAGTAGCCCAATTGATCGACCAGGAAGTGCGCCAGCTGGTAAAGAATTCTTACCAGCAAGCCAAAGATCTTTTGACCCAATATCGGGAAAAGCTCGACGCAGTGGCTCAAAAGCTGCTCGAGCTGGAAACGATCTCCCGCGAAGAATTCGAGGCAATCTTCCCGCCGGTCCATGAAAAGAAACATATAACACCCATACAGTTGGTACCTTAGCCAACCGGGGGGCTCGACGAGCCCCCCGGTTTTTATTTAACGCGCCGCCTGCCGGAGAATAATTACTCTCGTCTCCGGGCCGGTTTGCCTGGCTGCGCCCGGTCAACATTGCCAATCGCAAACGATATATTAATATAATTCATAATAACCATCAATTATTTAAAAAATCCTATTGACTTAATTGATAATATGCAATACAATATTAATAGTTCAGCAGAATAATTCGAAAGGACTGATCGTATGTTCGACACAATTCCAGATATCGTTGTGGAAAACCAGCAAAGGATGTTTGCAGCTTACAAAACAACCTGCCTGCTCAAACAGGTCAAAAGCGGCTCGCCAAGCCAGTTCCCCCACTCGGCCAGGCTGCACTCTTTAGCCTCTTTTCTGGAAAGGTTCTTTCATTCCAATCGCTTACCCGCTTCGGGCAAGCTAGATTTTCCGGAAATAATTCAATTCTAATTTGGAGGTTGATATGTTTACAAGCACAGACGAAAGAATAACCATTCTCAAAATGGTGGAAGAAAACAAGATCAGCGCTGAACAGGCTGCCCAGTTGCTGAGCGCCATGGGCGAAGGCAAGAGAGCCCCAGTCGTTCCGCCCATGCCGGCTCCCATTCCCATGCCAGCGACAGATCCTGCGCCATCCGCAGAGGTAAAATCCACCGGCGGTAAAAATGCTCGCTTCTTGCGCGTTCTGATCACCAATACAACCACAGGCAAGCCCAAGGTCAGTGTAAATGTTCCTTTCAGCCTGGTACGTTGGGGAATGCAGGTCGGCGCCAGGTTCGCTCCAGAAGTAGCAGGCTTTGATCTCGACGAGCTGAACGAGATACTCCAATCCGAGACCCAAGGCAAGATCATAGATGTTGTGGATGATGAAGACAGCGAACATGTTGAGATTTTTGTAGAATAACATCTGAACAAACCGTCATTTTGGCTGTTAATTTGGTCAAAATACTTTTAGCGGCTTGCTCAAATATCATAAAATATGACAAAAGTCCGCTCTTTGTATGACATTTTTTCATAGCGCACTTTGACTTTTCTATCCGCACAAGGTATAATTTACGTTTGCTAAAATACTGGATTGGAGAGTGGCGTTATGGATAATGTGATGACGGCAGTACCGGCCAACATAGACGAGGTAAAAATTAAGATGACCTTCAAGGGCAAGGTCATTAAGACTACCCTGGCTGGTGCGATTATTGATATTGGCTTAGAGGTACCGGGCGTAATTCATATTTCACAGTTGCAGATCGAGCCGGTTAAACGTGTTGAAGATGTTGTTCAAACCGGACAGGAAGTTGATGTGTGGGTACGCAGAGTGTTCCCCAAAAAACAGCGCATTGAGCTGACCATGATCAAACCGCTCGATCTTGAGTGGCGTGAAATCGAAAAGGACATGGTTCTCAAAGGCAAAGTCACCCGCCTGGAAAAATTCGGCGCTTTTGTGGAAGTTGGCGCAGAGCGCCCCGGGCTGGTACATATCAGCGAGCTGACTCACGATTACATCCGCACTCCTGAAGATGTCGTTAAAGAAGGCGACGAAGTAGAAGTCAAGGTGCTGGAGGTCGACCGCCGCAAGAAGCAGATCAAGCTTAGCATCAAGGCACTGGAAGAAAAACCCGAAAAGGTAGTGAAAGCAATCCAGGCCAAGATGGATCGGGAAGACAAGAGAAAAGACAAAGAAACAGCCGGCGTCGACGCAGAAAACGAAAAAGATGTTCCTGTGCCAACCGCGATGGAAATGGCCATGCGCGAGGCTATGGAGCGAGTTCAGGCTGATGAAAACGTATCGACGGCGCGCAAAAAGCGCAAGTCCAGTGCAGATGATAAACTGGAAAACATCCTGGAACGCACACTGAAAAACAAGATTTCCATCAAATCCTAACGATTGTAGGCAATAATATCAGTACCCTGCCTGATGAGGCAGGGTACTTTTTTGTTCTATATGAAATCAAAAAGCCATTACACCGGTGGGTAACCTGTGATCTCGCGTATTTTCTCATAGAGTGGCTGTAAGCGAGAATACATCATGCAATACACTTCCTTATACAAACGATCATAGATCTGGTGGCGAGCAGGATCAGGCTCAAATACCCGGTCAACGCGCGTCATCGCCTGGACAGCAGTAGAGAAATCCTTATGCAGCCCCAATCCTACTGCCGCATCGATGGCCGCTCCCAGTCCTGAGGTTTCATACAGGTGCGGCCTGGCGGTTGGCAAGCCAAAGATATCGGCTGTCAATTGCATGGCAGCATTGCTCTGAGAGCCTCCTCCCGAGACCCTCAGTTCCGTGATGGGCGTGTGTGTGCGGCGATCGAGGCGGTCTTTCCCAGCTCGCAAGGCGTATGCCAAACCCTCCAGGATCGCCCGGTAAAAATGGGCGCGCGTATGCACATCGCCGAACCCGATCACTGCACCCTTCGCCTCAGGGCCAGGCTCTTTCAGACCAGGCGCCCAATATGGCTGCAAGACCAGGCCCAGCGAGCCTGCCGGTACCTGGTTGACCAGATCATCGAATAACTCCTCCGGTTGTACGCCGAGGCTTTCCGCCTGGGCCTGCTCTTGATGGCCGAATTCGTTCTTAAACCAGTTGACCATCCAATAGCCGCGGTAAATCTGCACTTCCAGGCAGTAAGCTCCCGGTACAGCCGATGGATAAGGAGGAATCAACGGGATGGGTTCCACGTAACGGCGGTTGGTGGCACAAATCGTCGCAGTTGTACCGTAACTCAAACAACCCATGTGCGGCTCCAGGCAGCCGGCTCCAATCACCTCGCAGGCTTTATCGGCAGCCGCAGCAATCAATGGCAAGCCGGCAGGGATGCCGGTTTGCTCAGCCGCAGAGGCAGTGATCTCACCAAGCTGTTCGGTTGGCTGCACCAGGTCAGAAAGCAAACTGGCATCCATCGGAAGGGCCTGCCACTTCCAATCGAACTTGGAAGCCCAGTGCAGCTTTTTATAATCGAACGGCATATAACCAACCTGGCTGCCGGCAGAATCCACGAAACGCCCAGTAAAGCAGTGGATCAGGTATCCAGACAGGTACAGGTATTTATAAGTATTTTTCCAAATCTCCGGCTGGTTAATGCGGATCCAGTTCGCCTCTCCCTCGGCTTGCAAATAAGCTACGGTCTCGCGCATACCGGTCAGGGTGAAAAGCAGTCCCCAGATCCCGCCAAGAGACGGCAGTCCTGGCGTGCGGCGCTGATCCATCCAAACGATGGCAGGCCGCAGCGGCTTACCTGAACGGTCCACATTGATCATCGTGGCGCGCTGGGTGGTCAAGGCCACGCCAGCCAGGCGCGGCCGTAGATCGGGCTGCCCACTCTCTTGTATTTGCGCCCACAATCCCTGGCAAGCCAGGCATAATTGCTGCCAGTAATACTCCGGTTGCTGTTCCGCCCAACCGGGCTGGGTGGAGAAGCAGCTTACCATGGGTACCCGCTGCTTATTTAGCAGGTTCCCTTCGAGGTCGAAGATCAAAGCCCGGATGCTTTGCGTGCCGTTATCTATTGCCAGTATCAGATCTTTTGTTGTGTTCACTGCGACAATTTCAACCTCCGGTTCACCAGATATAGAATGCCCAAAGACCCCAGCGCGCCGACGATCAGCGCCAGCCATTTCATCGTTTGCTTCAGCCGATGCTGAGCAATCATGCGCCTCTCGTGTCGCTCGGTTCTGGCAAGAGACAGCCAAGCCCGCCAATCGGGAATTTCGGCCACATTAGGCAAATTATAGCATCGATGCCATAACGACAAGTAACGGTCGGCTTCCTGCCGCCAGCGCCGGTCACTCCAGCCAAGCTCCGGCTGGCAAATCGACCGGATGGCCGGCAGCAGGGACTCCCCGCCATCGGCTAGGAATAATCCCAGGCGCACGCGGCGCAACAGCAGATCATCCAGATGCACTACCCATTCCGAGCGAGCGCACCAACGCAGCTCGGCCCACAAGATGGGTGTACCCGGGATCAGCGACAGCTCACCTTCTCTGGCCGCCGCAACCAGGGCAGAAGCATTGGCGCCATATCTCCCCAGCAGGCGCCGGCGCGTCTGAGCGTCCAGCGCCTCCTGCTCGGGCAGCAGATTCTCAGAGACCGGCGCAAGTACAGCGTCCTTCGCATCGGAAAGCTTTAGCTCAGGCAGGCGGCGGCTGGCGGCCTTCAGCGCGTCGCGGGCAATCAGGTGAAAAGTGGTCAATTTTCCGCCAGTTACCGTGAGCAAACCATTTTCATCCCAGATGACATGATCGCGCGCTTCTTTCGATGGGTCTGCCTGGCCAGTACCAATCACCGGGCGCACCCCGGCAAATGAGGAAACAACATCTTTCAACTCGATCTTCAAAGACGGGAATTGCGCTTCTACTGCCATCATCAGATAAGCGACCTCTTGCGGACTGATGGCAGGCTCCCGATCCAGCGAATCTCCATGATCTACATCGGTAGTGCCTACCAACGTCACGCCTTCCCACGGGAAGATAAACACCGGGCGTTGATCGATCGGATGCAAGAAGCTCACCGCTTGCGCCACGGGCAAACGCCAGGCCGGGAAGATCAGGTGGCTGCCCCGTAAAGGTCGGATACGCGGTTGGGCACCAACCTGCGTGCGCAATTGGTCAGCCCAGGCGCCGGTGGCGCTGATCACAACGCGCGCCGATATCTCCTGGAGGCGATCATTGAGTACATCCCGCAAGATCACTCCGTTCAGTTGACCGTTTTCATCGCAGCAGGCCTGTTCGACCCGGGCATAATTGAGCACCACACCTCCCTCTGATACTGCTTCCTGGATCACACGCAGCGTCAGGCGGGAGTCATCCGTCTGCGCGTCGCCATAACGAAAACCGCCTTGCAAGCCTCGTTGAGAAATATGCGGCGCTAACATGCGAAAATCGTTCGGGCTGTAATAACGATGCTCCCATTGCAGTGCCAACAGATCATACACAGTCAGCCCAAGCTCAAAGGTCCATCGTCCGGGGGAGTCGCCATCGTATACCGTAAGCAAGAAACCGAGCGGATCAATCAGGCCAGGGGCCTCATCCAATAAATGCTCTCTTTGCTGCACAGAGGCCATGGTGAGCCCGACTTTGCCCTCTTTCAGGTAACGCAAGCCGCCATGCACCAGCTTAGAAGAACGGCTGGATGTTCCCCAAGAAAAATCCTGCTGCTCTACCAGTAGAACTTTCAAGCCATTTCGCACCGCCTCTCTCAGGATACCTGCACCGGTAATCCCGCCCCCAATGATCAGCAGATCCCAGTCGCGGTTCAGGCTCGACCAGAGTTTCTGACGCGCCCTGATTGGTGTTCCGGTCATCGCTCTATCCTCCTTTACTGCCCTCGAAAAGCTTGCCAGGGTTCATCATTTCATCCGGGTCAAGGCAGGCGGCCAGGGTTTGCAGCAGCTTCATACCTTGCACCCCCTTTTCCGCCGGTAAGTAGGCAAGGTGGTCGCTGCCCACCCCGTGTTGGTGGCTGATCGTTCCGCCACCCGCCACGATTGCCTGGCTGGCAGTTCCCTTGAGTAAACGCCAACGATGTAAAGTCTCTTCCGGATCCTGCGCCAGGCGGAATAGATAGGTGGTATAGATACTGGAGCCAGAAGGGTAATTGTGGGAAAGGTGGGTAAACACGTGGACGCGCTCCCCCTGGTCTTCAATAGCTGCATGTAATCCCTTTTCAATTGCCTGCAGCATACCGGGAACATTCTCCCAATTGGTAGCGGTCTCCAGCGTGTCGATAGCGTACCCCAATTCCCACATGGTATTGCGCAGGTAAGGCGTGCGAAAACGGCTTTTATGCCACTGGCTGCCAAAAGTCTTTCCCACATGGATGCCTCCATGGCCAGCAGTTATGGCCAACGCCTCATGGCGCGCTGCCTGGGTGATGGCAGTTTGGCCGGTAAAGCCGATGAGCAACAGACATTTCTCACTACCCAGGCGGCGCAAAGACAGCAATGATTCGAGGGCGCCAATCAGAGCCTCGTGGCCTGCCAGAGCCAGCGTGGTCGCCGTTTCCGTCGCGGTGCTCAAACGCAGCATGGAAAGCGGCAGGGCCGCATGCAGCACCCGGCGCACAGCCTCCATCCCCCGCTCGAAATCCGGGAAAAAGACAGCGTGAAATTCTTCCTTCTGCGGCAGACGAGAAGCGCGCACCACCACTTCCGTCAGAATACCCAGCCGACCTTCGGAACCCAAAACCATCTCACGCAGGTCTGGGCCAGCCGCCGAAGCAGGAAAGGGAGCCAAGTCAAGCGTGCCTGCCGGGGTAATCATGCGTCCTCCGGCAAACAACTTCTCGATCCGGCCATACAGCAACGATTGCTGTCCACTGGAACGGCTGGCAACCCAGCCACCAAGCGTTGAATACTCAAAAGACTGGGGAAAATGTCCCAGCGTGCAGCCACGTGCCCGTAACTGCGCCTCCACATCCGGACCGGTGATGCCAGCGCCAAATTTTGCCAAAAGGCTTTCTGCATTGAACTGGAGCAGCTGGTTCATCCTGCCCAGGTCGATCGTAAGAACAGGCGCATCCCCGGGCTGCGGAGTAATGTGCCCCACCACGCTCGTGCCGCCGCCGTAAGGGATCACTTTTGCTCCTACCGAGGAGGCATATTCCAAAAGGGCGATCACCTGGTCATCCGTTTGTGGAAAAGCTACCCCGTCTGGATAGCGTTGGATCAAACCGCTGCGCAGAGCCACCCAATCTGGCAGGCTCTGACCGCAAGCATGGAGCAAACGAGTCTCTCGGTCAACACTGATCAAAGGATGGTCAGGCAATTGCGAAACAGGGATTGCGGGCAGCAGCTCCAGCAACGCAATATCGCGCTGCGGCGTTCCCACCCCCACCACACCGACCAGGTAATCCAGGGCATGGCCTGGCAACGGATAATCATATGTGGCTTCTCCCCAGCCATTCCATCGGCGCATATCACCCTCCAATCGAGCTATATCTGTTCAAGGATTTCGATCAAACGCGGCATCCAATCTTCTTGGGCAGTGTAGGCAAACCATAAAGCGTTCTTACTAGAGCGCACATCCGGCCCCAGATTGGGGAAGCTGCGCGCCGGCGCTCCTTCGGGCAAGGCAGGATAGCGCAACACGATTTGCCCATTTTCAGCACTGACCGCCGTCAGGCCGGCCTTGTCTGCCAGCAAGCGGATCCGGATCTGGTAGAGCAGATTATCCGCCTGCCCGGGCAGCATGCCAAAACGGTCATTGAACTCAACGCGCAAGGCCTCCAGCTCTGCCAGCGTGCCGGCATCTGCAATACGCCGGTACAGGCGCAGGCGGGTATCGCGATCGGGAATATACTCTTTGGGTATGCCCACATGCAGCGGCAGATCGACCAGGATAGGCAGGCGGATTTCCTGCCCCATCTTCATGATGCCCGGCTGCTCGGAAATCTCGGGGAGGCTGCCATGACGATCGATCCGCAAATGGCGTACTGCCTCCGCCAGCAACCGAGTATACAAGTAAAAACCGACCGCGGCAATATGGCCGTGCTGCCGCGTGCCCAAAATGTCGCCCATGCCACGAATTTCCAGGTCGCGCATGGCGATTGAATAACCCGCTCCCAACTGCACATTCTCGCCGATCGTTTCGAGACGTTCGCGCCCCTCCAGAGTGGGCAGGCGACGGCTGTGCCGGAAGAAATACGCATAAGCGCGCTGGGCGCCCCGCCCCACCCGGCCGCGCAATTGGTATAACTGCGCCAATCCGAATGTATCCGCCCGATCCACGATCAAGGTATTGGCATTGGGAATATCCAACC
>CAZVRZ010000042.1:0-36587 GCA_964629965.1 uncultured Anaerolineaceae bacterium | reverse complement strand
TTCCTTCAACTCGGTCTCCGTAGCGGCACCTACACGGATGATCGCCACGCCACCAGACAGTTTTGCAAGGCGTTCCTGCAGCTTTTCCTTGTCATAGTCGCTGGTGCTCTTTTCGATCTCAATGCGAATCTGCTCAATACGGCCCTTGATCGCACCCGAATCGCCATTACCGTTAACAACAGTCGTATTGTCCTTGGTAACAACAACCTTCTCAGCGCGACCAAGATCAGAAATGGCAACTGTTTCGAGCTTGCGGCCTGTCTCTTCTGAGATCACGTTTCCACCAGTCAGGACAGCGATATCCTGCAGCATAGCCTTGCGGCGATCACCAAAGCCAGGGGCCTTGATGGCGACCACATTGAGCATGCCGCGCAATTTATTCAATACCAGGGTAGCCAGCGCCTCGCCATCAATATCTTCGGCGACGATAACCAGTTCACGCTTGCCAATCTGTACCAGTTTTTCCAGGATAGGAACAATGTCGGTTGCAGCAGAGATTTTCTTGTCATAGATCAAGATGTAGGCATTCTCAATCGCAGCTTCCATGTGCTCGGTATCGGTAACGAAATAAGAAGAGATATAGCCACGATCAAACTGCATACCCTCAACGTACTCTGTTTCGAACTCCAGACCCTTGGACTCTTCGACAGTAATAACACCATCTTTACCAACCTTGTCCATCACATCGGCGATAAGCTCACCGATTGTGCGATCCTGGGCAGAGATCGAGGCCACATTTGCAATTTCTTCCTTCGTGGTCACTTCGATGGACTGTTCATTGATTTTATCGGCCACTGCCTTGGTAGCGGCCTCAATACCACGCTTGAGCAGCATAGGGTTATAACCTGCTGCCAGGCTCTTCATACCCTCGGTCACAATCGCATGAGCCAAAACAGTCGATGTTGTGGTTCCATCACCTGCAATATCATTTGTCTTGGTCGCAGCTTCTTTCAAAAGCTGGGCGCCCATGTTTTCAAAGGGGTCTTCCAATTCGATTTCCTTCGCCACGGTCACGCCATCGTGCGTAATGGTGGGGGAACCGAACTTGCGGTCCACCGCAACGTTGCGGCCCTTGGGTCCCAGGGTGGTTACGACTGCAGTCGCCAGCAAATCCATACCACGCTGTAATTTACGTCGTGCTTCTTCAGAAAATACCAATTGTTTGGCTGCCATAGATTATTTACTCCTTGCAAATAGATGAAATGTTACTGAACAATAGCCAGCAAATCGCTCTCACGCAGGATGAGCAATTTTTTGCCATCCAGCTTGATTTCGGTGCCTGAATACTTGGCAAACAGTACAACATCGCCAGTCTTAACATCCATCGGGATGTATTTACCGTCTTCGTCGCGCTCGCCAGGACCAACAGCCAAAACGGTGCCGCGCTGCGGTTTTTCCTTGGCAGTTTCGGGTAGCACAATGCCGCCAGCAGTTATATCTTCTTGCTCGAGCGGTTCAACGATGACCCGGTTGCCTAAAGGCTTTAATGAAACAGACATATCCACCTCCAGAAAAGATTATTTTATGTACAAGACAATCGGTTTAGCACTCTATCGTTGTGAGTGCTAAACCTTCTGTATAATACCTGGATTCTAGAGGAACGTCAAGGGGAGATTGAAGATTCTTACAAAACTCTGATACGACCCAGCAGTATCAAGGGGCACTATACGTTTCAAGAAGCATCTGGCAGGTGGCCTCGTTGACTTCAACATTTTCTAACAAAACTTCATCATCCGAAAACAGCTTGCGCAATGTCTGCATCAAGTCCATAGAGCGCTCGCAATAACCATTTTGCGCATCCGAAAGATACGCCAGTACAGAACCGTACCGGATGTAGTAATAAGCTACCGTGGAGTTCGTTAAGGCAAGTGGTTGGATTGCCGGCGCCAACGTTTTGACCAACGCATCCAACTCTTCGTCATCAAGCAGGCCGAGATCTTGTTCTACCGGGATCAGCCCCTCCAGAATAAGTTCCTGGGCTATTTGATTTTCATCAGCCGAACAGCCATCGACCGCACAGCGCAGCGCCGAAAGAGCAGACTCGTAATTACGAGCCTGCACATAGATCATACCAAGCTGTCCATAAGTATCGGCGCTGGTGGGCTCGAAAGAAAGCGCCTTTTCTGCATTTCGAGAAGCCACAAAGAACTCGCCTTGCTGGGTGTATGTTTTGGCTATTGCAATATATGGCTGTGGATCCTGGATGCCAAGCTGTTGGTTGATCTGCGCCGCCTGGTCAAAAAAGGATAGAGCAGAATTATACAAAATTTGGGCGGCGCCCTTATTAACCTCTCGATTTCCCAGGTTTCGATAGATCAGGCCAATGCGCAGTAATAGAAAAGTTAGGTTAGGAGTAATATCCGAAGCAAGTTGATACTCTTGAATTGCATCCCGATAAGCGCCGACCGATTCTAACACCGTGGCGTAAACGCGATGCGTGTCCATCAGGTCGGGAGAGCGGGTTACCGCTTGTTCTGCGTACTCCAGAGCCTGATCCCACTTCTGTTGATCGAGCAATACCTCTGCGTAGAAAGCCAAAGCCAGGGCGTTATCAGGATCCAAGAGGTAAGCCCGGTTGGCTGCAGACTCCGCCTCTGCCAGGTAAGCATCGCGTTCGGTCGACGAGATAAGATTACTGGAGGCATTCCAATCTATGACAAAAGCTTGAAGCGCTAGAATCGTTGAATCGTCAGGGGCTATTTCGGCTGCACGACGGACATTGTCGCGAGCTTGCTGCAAACGCACCAGGCGCTCTTGATCTGTGCTCACAAGGCTGGACGAATAAGTTTGAATACGCGCCAATTCCGCCAGGACGGTAGCATTTTGGGGATCAACCTGCATTGCCTTCAGGTAAGTATCGATCGCATCATTGCTTGAGGCCGGATCATCCAACTTGCCGGCTTGGAAATACGCTTGCGCTTGCAAAATATACGATTCGGCAGAACGCGTTGGCGTGGGCGTGGGTAGTAGGGGCGATTGAATGTTGCCGCGTTGCAATTGCAAGATCACCCACACGCACCCCAGGATCAAACCGATCCAGAGCAATGCTCGATAAGGGTTAATGCCGGCTTTGGTTGGGCGATAGCGCAGTTTTCCTGCAGATTGGCGGTTTATGCTCATAGCTCATCAAGGAGCAGTTGTTTACGGGGCTGAGGATGAGTCGTTGCCTGCCTGCTCCATACAAAAAGCAAGGCCCTCGTTCGCGTTATAAAACGCTGTCTGATCCTCAGCAATATTCTGCACAACGAACTGAAATATCTGAACGGCCTCTTCGCAGCGAGATTTGCGCGCCAACGCCAGGCCATAAAAAGAGTAATATTCGTCTGCAATCCGTCCCGGCGCCAATGGCAGTCCTTCTACAATAGTACCATCGGACATTGTTCCACCGCGCACAGCCAGCCCCAACTCATCGATCGCCCGGTCATAATCACCATTTTTATACAACATAAATCCCAGGTTGCCATGCAGGCGGGGCTCAGATGGATTGCCTTTTACTGCTTGTTCCGCGTATTGCACAGCCTTGCCATATTGACCCTGGGTAGCATAGGTCCGCGACAGATCGGTAGGAATATCCGCATTCGTAGGGTTGAAAGCTATCGCTGCCAACATAGATTGGGTTGCCAAATCATATTCACCCAGAATGCGATAGACGATACCAATGGAATAATGCAGATCCCAAAGTTTATCATTGATGGCCAACGCAGCCTCATATTCTCTCAAAGCCTCATCATAATTAGCGGTAGCATAGAGAACATAGCCGCGAGCCCGGTGCGTCTCCAACGCATTCGGGGCCAATTGCTGTGCTTTTTGCGACATCGCAATAGCCGTCTCAATATCCTCAAAATCACCCCTATCGATCAGTATTTCTGCGTAATAAGCATACGCAACAGAATTGTTGGCATCCAGATTGATAGCCTCCTGTACGCTTGTCTCAGCATCTTCATATTGCCCCATGAAATCCAACGCCCAGGCTCGCACAGCGTGGGCCATTGAATTACTGCGATTCAGCAGCAGAGCGTTGTTGGCGCTGGTAAATGCGTCTTCATACAACCCGGCAAACACCTGCAAACGGGCCATGGAAATATAGTAAGAGGGGTTGCCGGGATCTGCAATGATGGCCTGTTTATAAGCCGTAATTGCCTGGGTTAATTTTCCCTCTTTGAACAAAGCCTGCGCCTCGTTGACGAACGACTCAGGGCTGCGCGTGGGGGTTGGCGTAAACCCAAACGAAGAAGTTACCGTTGGCACTACCTCTAGTTCCAGGTAAACCAAGAAAACAATTAATACTACCAGTATGATCACCCAAATCGGGTTGGGCCGTTTTCTGCGGCGCCTCGTCATGCTCCATTTATTACCACGAAGATGCATGAGTTCATCTTACCAGGGTTGCCAAGTGCGAGTCAAGAATGAAGTGTGAGTTTTTTAATCTATTCCAAAGTTCTTCTTGTCAATACTCGGGCTCACTGCTAGAATGGGAGAGTTATGGGCGGCACGGTGCGTTTTGACGTTTTTTCGCTTTTTCCAGATGTCTTTGAACCCTATCTGCAAGCAAGCATCTTGAATCGCGCCCGTCAAAGAGGGCTGGTAGAAGTACATCTGTACAATATCCGCGCTTGGACGACAGATCGCCACCACATTTGTGATGATATGCCTTATGGGGGTGGAGGCGGCATGGTGATGAAACCGGAGCCAATTTTCAACTCTATTGAAACTGTGCTCGGCGTCCCCCTTCCCTGCCCATTGATTCTGTTGACACCGCAGGGCCGCACCTTTGACCAGCGGGTTGCGCAAGAACTGGCTGCTTTGCCGCACCTGGCGCTGCTATGCGGCAGGTATGAAGGCATTGATGAGCGCGTGCGTAAGCACCTGGTGACAGATGAAATTTCGATTGGAGATTTTGTGATCAGCGGTGGGGAATTAGCCGCCCTGACCATCATCGATGCTGTTACTCGCCTGATCCCCGGCGCTTTAGGTGACCCGGACGGCCCCTGGGATGACTCACACGCATCAGGCTTGCTGGAATATCCCCACTATACCCGCCCTCCCGAATTCCGCGGCTGGAACGTTCCCGATGTGCTGCTTTCGGGCGACCACGGACGGATCGCCCAATGGAGGCGCGAACAAGCATTGCTGCGCACGTTACAGCGCCGTCCAGACTTGCTGCACTCTGCTGCTTTATCAGAGTCCGATCGCAAATTCTTATTATCGCAAGGCATCCTCATTGAAAATCAAGACCATCATTCCTAAAAGCCCTTCTGGAGACCAACTATGAAATTCAATTACTTTAAAATCTTTTTGCTCGGCTTTGGTTTTTTCGGCGTCAGCATTATCTGGGGCACATATAATGCTTTTGTTCCTCTCTTCCTGGCAAATAAATTTAATATTGCACCCCAATGGATTGGCTTCTTCATGACTTTGGATAACATTGCTGCCTTGTTCATCCAGCCCCCGGTAGGCGCCTGGTCAGACCGCGTCCGTACACGGATTGGACGGCGGATGCCGTTCATCTTGATCGGCGCTCCGATTGGAGCAGCAATCTTCGGAGTCATTCCTCTGGTCAGCGTGCTGCCTTTGTTCGTGGCTTGCACCACTACATTACTGCTCAGCATGGCTCTGTGGCGCACACCGGTGATCGCGCTGATGCCCGATATCACCCCATCTCACTATCGTTCGCAAGCCAACGGCGTCATCAATTTCATGGGAGGGGTGGGTTCCATCATTTCCTTCCTGGTTGGCGCAAAACTGTATGATATCAACCACGCCTATCCTTTCTGGCTTGGGTCAGTCCTGGTGATCGTAGCAATAACCCTTTTGTTCCTGTTAATCAAAGAGCCGAAGGAATACGAAGCCAGCCAAGAACAGCCCAGTATGCTGAAAAGCCTATCTGCCGTTTTGCAAGACAAAGAAAAAAGTGCGCTGCGCGTGCTGCTGGCAATTTTCTTTTGGTTCGTGGCATATAATGGCATCGAGGCATTCTTTACCCTGTATGCAAATAAGCACCTGAACCTGGCAGAGTCGGAAGGGGCGCGCTTATTGGCCCAGCTCTCCTTGATCTTTGTGTTATTTGCTTTGCCGGCCGGTTTTATTGGTCGGCGGATCGGACGCAGGGTTACTATCTCGATTGGCATCATCATTATGGCGCTGAGCATCACGGCCATGTTTGTTTTACCTGTTGCAACTCTGAACACGGTTTTGACCAAGGCCCCTCTGCTGGGAACCATCCCTGTGATCGGCGTGATCCTGATGCTTGCCGGGATTGGCTGGGCATCGATCAATATCAATTCGCTGCCCATGGTAGTTGATATGACCACTTCCGAGCGCCTGGGTACCTATACCGGCTTATACTACCTGTTCTCTACACTGGCCGCCATCACCGGCCCTATAATTTATGGTCTGCTCATTAGATTCACCGGCAACAATTACGGCATCGTGATGATCGTTTCCCCCATCTTCATGCTGGCAGCATTTCTGATGATGATGGGCGTTCGGCGCGGCGAAGCCACTCCCATCCAGGCGGTTCCAGGCGATTGACCAAAGCAAAATGGAGCCCGAAGAACTGGTTATCTGGGGTGATGAGACCCTGCTGGTTGTAAATAAGCCAGCAGGTATGCCTGTCCTGCCAGACGGTTACGATGCCAGTGCGCCGCACATAAAAACAATTCTCACACCGGTTTTCGGGACTCTTTGGATTGTTCACCGCCTTGACCGGCATACCAGTGGTATCCTGATCCTAGCGCGCAGCGCTGCTGCTCATCGCTCCCTGAACGATCAATTCGCTGCCCATACCATAGAAAAGATCTATCACGCCCTGGTGTGCGGCTCGCCTGCCTGGGATGAACTTTTAGTCGATCTACCGCTGCGGCCTAATGGGGATCGCCGCCACCGCACCGTGATCGACCGCCAGCACGGCAAAGAAGCCGCCACCTATTTGAGCGTATTAAAACGCCTGAAGGCTTATACCTTGCTGCAAGTATGCCCCAAAACTGGGCGAACACACCAGATTCGAACGCACCTGGCAGCTGTTGGATTTCCATTGGTAGCCGATCAGTTATACGGTGGCGCTCTTATCAAAGGCAACGAGACGACCGGGCTGCTGGCGCGTCCAGCTCTGCATGCCTGGGCAATCAAGCTGCTGCACCCGACCAACCGCGCCTTGCTGCAGTTCGAAGCCCCTTATCCAGATGATTTTTCTCAAACGATCGAATGGTTAAGTCATTAAAAACCCCAGAATCGAATCTTCCCAAATTTTGGTGGGCATGTTATAATGCACGACCGCGTCACCAGGGGACGCAGTACGAGCGTTATTTGCAGAAATGTGAGGTTTGAAATTATGAGTGAAATTTTGAGAGATATTAAAGTCGCCGAGAACTCCAATATTCCATCCCTTAATTCTGGGGATATGGTGAGCGTCTTCGTTCGTATCAAGGAAGGCAACACAGAGCGCACCCAGGAATTTAAAGGCACGGTTATTCGCCATCATCGCGGCGGGAACGACTCGAACTTTACCGTGAGGCGTGTTGCCAGCAATGGTGTTGGCGTAGAGCGTACCTTCTTGCTCCATTCTCCCCGGATCGATAAAGTGGTTGTGCACCGCCATTCTCATGTTCGCCGCTCCAAGTTGTACTTTTTGCGAGATCGCACGGGCAAACGCGCGCGCTTAAAGCAAAAATTCACTTCCTGATTCGGGTAATTTCTGGTTTAATGTGGGGTGCAGCCTGATGGGGCTGCGCCCCTTTTCTGTTCCATTTCACCAGGCACAAATGATTCGCATTCTTTACTTTCAACCCGATGGTCAAATCAGCACCCAGCTTTCCCCCGATGATATCCAGACTGTCTTGGATAAACCAGAAGGAGTGCTTTGGGTAGACTTTCTTGGTGATCCACCCGAGAAAGATGAACCTATCCTGGAGCAGGTTTTCCACTTCCACCCCCTGGCAGTGGATGATGCCCTCAAAGAATCACATGTCCCCAAATTGGACGACTGGGAGCATTACCTTTACATCGTTTTGCACGCCGTGTACTACGATCGTACAGTCGCCAAAATCGATGTGGCTGAACTAGATGTATTCCTGGGCAAACATTATATCGTCACGCACCACGATCAACCCATTCAATCCCTGGAGCGCATCTGGGATATCAGCCAGCGCGATCCGCGTCACTACAAATTAGGCGCCGATCACTTGTTGTACAAGCTTTCTGACGAGCTGGTCAGCGATTTTATGCACACCGTCGAAGAGTTAGATGAAGAAATCGATTTGGTAGAAGATGAAGTCTTCGACCGGCCCACCTCCGATATCTTACAACGCATCTTTAACCTTAAACGCGCCTCGCTGCGCCTGCGCCGCAGCCTTTCCCCGCTGCGCGAGGTGTTCAACAAATTGGCGCGGGATGAATACCCCGTGATCGACAAAAAGGATCGGGTGTATTTCCGGGATGTTTATGACCACCTGGTTCGCCTGCATGATATCAGCGAAAGCCTGCGTGACCTGGTTGGTGGTGTCCTGGATACCTATCTCTCGGTGATCAACAACCGAATGAGCGAAGTGATGAAAACCCTGACAATCATCACTACTCTCTTCATGCCATTATCGTTTTTGGCAGGTTTCTTCGGGATGAATTTCTTTTTACCGGAGCACCCTATTACAGCCTGGATGAGGATCCCGGTTTTTGTTATCGTACTGGCTTTGATGGTTCTAGTACCGGTGATCATGTTTGCCTGGATCCGCAAGCGCGGTTGGATGTAGCATGACAAACGAACTAAGCGCCAGCGCTCGCAAAGTCCAAAAAGCACTGCAGGCTGCCGGTTTACAGCTCGAGGTGATCGAACTGCCCGGTTCCACGCGCACCGCACCCGAGGCAGCCCAGGCTGTAGGCTGCCAGGTAGGGCAGATCGTCAAATCGCTTATCTTCCGATTGGCGAACACCAATCGTCCGGTGTTAATCATCGCCAGTGGAGCCAATCGGGTGAATGAAAAGGCAATCGGCAGCTTGCTGGACGAGCCAATCGTTCGCGCCGATCCGGACTTTGCCCAAGAACACACCGGGTATGCAATTGGTGGTATCCCACCAATTGCTCACCTTCACCCCATCCAGACTTTAATCGATCAAGACCTGCTGAAACACGAGGAAATTTGGGCCGCGGCAGGCACGCCGCATGCCGTCTTCCGGCTTACACCTGCCGATCTGCTCGAAATGACCGGGGGGCAGGTTGTGAATATCTGCGGTAAATAACCAGGCCTGTACTAGCTATGTTCAGCACCCATGAAATCCGCGCAATTTTGTTCGATCTGGATGGCACTCTGCGCCACAATGAACCTTCTGCGAACCATGTGTTAATAGATCAGGCCGAACGTTTGGGCTTACCCGTTTCACTTGAAAAACGCCGCCATGTTTTACGTTGGGCACATTATTACTGGGCGCAGTCACCTGAACTGCTCGATGATCTTCAAATATTTCCATCTCTAACACCAGATTTTTGGGTACACTATTTGCGGCGGGCCCTGCTGCAAATGGATTGTTCTCTTGAGCAAGCTGCCACCTTAGCACGACAAATCAACCGATTTATGGAAGAGAGCTATCGACCACAGACCTGGATTCCTGAAGATATTCCCACTACGCTTTCTCAACTCCAAAAGAATGGTTTCACCCTGGCCGTTGTGTCTAATCGCTCGGATTCATACGATGAGCAGCTATTAGAATTGGGTTTGAACGAGTACTTCGTTTTTAGCCTGGCAGCGGGGGAAATCAATGCTTGGAAGCCCAACCCTGAAATCTTTGAGCACGCTTTAAAACGATTGAATGTTGCACCCGAGCAAGCCGTTTATGTTGGCGACAATTATTATGCCGATATCATCGGCGCCCAGAGAGCGGGTATGGCTCCAGTGTTGATCGATCCCGAAGAACTCTTTCCCGATGCCGATTGTCCAACCATTGACGCCATTGGGGAACTGCTGGATCTACTGATATAAAGCCCACAAGCCTGCCGCAACCGCTGCCCCCACCAACGAACAAGCAAAATTTACCAGATCATTATTCAGCCAACGCCAGCCGCGTTGCAGAGAGGTGCGTGTCCCGCAAGAATGCAGCGGGTGATGTTCTGTCTCTTTTTGGCAGGCGGGACAAGAATATATTGCCTGTACGGTAGCCCCCAGAATAGAATCAAATGTCGAGCCGGCAACCCCCCCCATGATGGCTGCAACCATCACAAGCATTCCCGGCCCACTCGATGCGGGTGTTAACCAGGCGGCCAGGAGCGCTATCAATGCCGCACCGGCCACCACAGCCTGGTATCCCAAAAACGTAACTCCCCCCGATGTACCACGGACCACCGACTTGCCAGTGGTCACAAGCCTGGGCAAAGAACTGCTGAGCACACCCAACTCCGTTGCCCAGGTATCTGCGTTCACAGCCGCCATTGCGCCTACAAAGGCCACCCATATCTCTGGCCTATCCGGGAAAACTCCATGCAACCCGGCCAGCCCCGCCCCCAGGCCCCCATTCGCTAAAACCTGGCCCCAGTCACGCTGGCTGCCTTTGGAAAACTTTTCACTTAGCGCAGCTTTCCGCCCGCTAAAGGATCTAGAAAGTATGCTCGACAAGATAAAAAACACCAACAACAAAACAGCCCACTTCCACCCGCCCACACCAAAGATCATTCCCCCTACCAGCGAGGCCGCCCAGGCTCCATTGGCGCTCAGCGCCTTCATTCGCCAGGCCAGGAAACCAATCAACGCTCCCAACAAAAAGCCTATCCATACAAAGCCGATCGATACCTGCATATTACTCCTCGATTGCCGAAAAATCTGTGGATAACCTGTTGATTCCTGTGGATAACTACTTGTAATGTGTGGATACTTAGCTGAATATCAGGATGGCGATCATTGCTCCGGCAAATAACAACGATGTAAATATGCTGGCAAACCAACACAAATAAGTCAGCGGTTGTGTTTCAGCCTGGCGGTAAAAGAAAATACCCAATACCAGGTCGGCCACAAAAAAGAAAGCATTCAAAACGGGCAACAGCAAAAGCCGGATGGTGGGCATATATTCTTGCGCGAGTCCCGTTCCAGACAATCGTAAGGCCACCTGGGAACGCATCGGCAGCGCTAGGCCAACCATTACAAATAAAAGTAAAACAAAGATGCCCCCGGGCATGATCAACCAGCGTCCCCAACGGTCATCCCAAATCCTGGCAAACAACACATTCGGATATATCGACCTGGCCAAAAGGGGTGTAATGGATCCCAATTCGGTAAAGTCGTGGTAAGCTGCTAAAAAGGCCTGGTTAGATTTTGGGGAGATGCCATAGATTCGATCGGCAGTTGCAATAAATAACATGTGAAAGGGACGAGCAGCCAGGTACTCAATCACACCCCCATCCTTCATCTGGCGCGTTCCTAAGACGGCACCCGGAAAAGGCAGCCAGGGCATTGGGAAGGAATTTCCTAGTTCAGATTGCCCCTTGATCCAGATCACGGCATTCATCGGAATATCAATGGAACGCAGCCCCCAATGCAATTTAATACCATCGCGCTGCAAAACATAACTGGCAGACCACAAAGAATACGCCCGATACACCAGGAGCGGCGTCAATCCCATGGTTATAAAAGCGGGAAACAAGTAAACGAAAAATGCCAAACCGGCCTGCGCACCTGCCGCCCGCCATAAACCATAGCCCCCGACTCCAGCCAACGCAAGGGCCAATCCGACCAGCAAGACAAGACCCGAGCCGCGCTCAGGATAAAACACTCTGTTCTGACTCATATCGTTATTTTATACCACATCCACCCTAAAAAATAAAATTCCCTGCCGAGTTCAATGGCAGGGAATGACTACTCCTGGTTTAAGCCCAATTACCGGATTTCATACGTGATATTCACATCCGCAGAAACTACTAACTGACCAGCAGAAACCGGCACACTCCCGGTCGAACCTCCTACGCCGGCAGGCATCTTATTGTCGTAATAAACGGTCGTAGGATAATTGTTATAAAAATTCAGTGCCTGGATCGTTCCAAGCTCTACGCCGGCAGCTTTTGCCAATTCTTCCGCTTGCTTACGAGCGCTATCCACAGCCGATGCGCGGGCTTGGGATAAAGCATCAGTTTTATCGGCGACATCGAATTGGATGCCATAAATACTGTTCGCTCCTGCGCTGACAGCCGCGCCCAGAATTTCGCCGATCTTGTCCAGTTGGCGCAGCGTAACATACACTGTGTTATCTACGACAAAACGAACACCCAGCCGCTGGCCTTCTGGGTTATATTCATCCTGCGGATAAATACTAAAATTGGTCGTTCGGATATCCTTGGCATCGATCCCCATGGCTATTAAGGCTTCCTTAACCTGGGTAGAGCGAGTATTGTTATCTGCTACGGCTTCAGCAGCATCAGCGTTCTCCGAATGAACGCCTATCGAAATATATGCGATATCCGGGTCCAGGCTCACCTGAGCGCTGCCGTTTACATTCAAAGTGCGCAAAGCCGGTTGCGAGGCTACCGGGGTTGCTGCACCTGCACAGGCGCCTAATAACATGCCAAGAACTATCAGAATAGAGATGAGTAACATTTTTTTTTGCATAAGGTCCTCCTAAATTTATTGGAATAGTACCTTCTAGACGCTCAACGTACACAAAAGGTTCCCAAAACCGAAGAGCTCTTACAACTTACTTACTTTACCCCGAAGGGGACATCTCTACTTTGCAGAATAGGGGACATTTCTACTTTGCATTGACAACTTACTTACTTACCTTGACGATTAGAAACAGTTAGCATATACTCACATCCGCCGGGGCGTAGCGCAGTATGGTAGCGCACTGCGTTTGGGACGCAGGGGTCGGCGGTTCGAGTCCGCCCGCCCCGACTTGTATTTTACTGCAGCGATTGCGCCCACAGGGGTTTTTCTTCACAGGTCGGCACGTCTGGTATAATTTTAATATGCCCACACCCTTTTATCATCTCTACCTGGCAGAAGATGTATTGACTCACCCTGCTTTGAGGCGAGATGTATCGTTTTTTTTGAGAAATTATCTTGGGGCATTTCGCTTTGGAAATACAGCTCCAGACGTTCAGGTTGTTTCTCAGCAATCCCGGGATGATACGCATTTCTATACGTTTTATCGCCCCAATGAAGCAGAATTACCCTGGGATAAGATCCTGGTTATGCACCCCGTATTGGCTAACTCGATCAATCTGACAGCATCTCAAGCTTCTTTTATTGCCGGGTACCTTTGTCATTTGCAGGCAGATTGGCTTTGGTTGACAGATATCTTCTTCCCCTTTTTCAGCAAGCAAAGCAGCCTGGGAGAAGCGCATCAGCGCTCGTATCTTCATAATGTTGTTCGTTGTCACCTGGATCGAAAAATTGTAAAGGATCTGCCGGAAGGGATGGCCGATTCGCTAAAACAGGTTAGGCCGCTCTCCTGGTTGCCCTTTGTGGACGACAAGCACTTATGCCAATGGCGCGACCTGCTCTATCCACAATTGGAACCCGGAGCAGCTATTCAAACGGTTGAGGTCTTTGCCACTCGCCAGGGTATTGCACCGGCTGATTTTTATTCGCTGTTAGATTCTGATATTTTGATGGAACAGAAAGTTTTTTCACACCTTCCACAGCGCTGCCTGGAAGCCTACCGACACAAAGCGTTGTCAATGGGTGTGAGTTTATTAAATCGATATCTGGTTGCGCAGTCCAGGGATACAGCCAGGATGATGGCGACAGGAGTAGGTGTGCCATGAAAGTCATTGATCATTCGTTGGTTCGTGCTCAAGATGGTTTGGTGCAACAATTGCAAGGTCATTTTCAGGGCATCTCAAAATTTGGATTTGCCTGGGAAAAAGATCGCAAAGCTCAGGAGGATATCATCTCTTACCTGGGACGATATCTGGACAATCGATACCACATGCTGCGCGGCTTTACCCTTCCCGGACAGGAGCAGGCCGTCCCTTTGATGCTGATCGGTCCGCCAGGTATGGTGGTGATCAATGCCAGCGGCGAGAAGGGGGTGTTCCGGGCAAAAGGTGACAGTTGGACTATAATGGGCCGAGGCTCACGGCAGTATGCGCCGGCCAGTAAAAACTTGCTCACGGAGACGGCTGCCTTCGCAGATATTGTCGAGAAGTTCCTGGTGCAAAAGGGCATCAGTGGTTCCAGTGTACAATCGGTGCTGATGTTTTCAAACACCGGCATTCATGTGGAAGCCAGCCGTCCTATCGTGCGGATTCTGAGAGCGGATGCTATTGAACGTTACGCAGCGAGCCTGGAGCAAAGCAATGTGGTATTAAACCAGGTGCAGGTACAAAGCGTTATCGATATAATTTTCGAGAAGCCACCTGCTCCGGTTGAAAAACCAGCAGAAGAGAAAGCGCCCAACCCGGTGGTTGAACGCCTGGCATCTCAAAGTATCCTGCCTCCTGCGCTTGCAAAGATCAAATTTTCCACGAAACAATGGCTTGTCCTGGCCGTGGTGGCAGGTTTTGAATTTATTATCCTGGTTGTCTTCATTTTCCTTATTTTGATGACGGCCGGCACATAGAGGTTCTTATTGTCCAATCCATTTCTTTCGATCATCATCCCTGCCTATAACGAAGAAAACCGGCTTTCGCAAACACTTACACAAGTTAAGGAATTTGTTGACCTCCAGCCATATTCATCTGAGGTATTGATCATTGAAAATGGCAGCCACGACAGGACTTTTGAAGTGGCGCAGGAATTTTCTCGGCAATTCCCGCAACTGCGAATATTACAGAATACAGAGCGTGGCAAAGGCCTGGCGGTTAAACGCGGCATGCTAGATGCAAAAGGCGAGTATCGTTTTATGTGCGATGCCGATTTTTCGATGAGGGTAGACCAGATCAATCGCTTCCTTCCACCCGCGTTGCCTGATATCGATATAGCCATTGCTTCGCGTGAAGCGCCCGGCGCAATTCGTTACGATGAACCGCCTTATCGCCATTTTGTTGGGCGCGGTTTCAACTTGCTGATTCGCATCCTGGCATTGCCCGGTTTGCATGATACACAATGCGGGTTCAAATGCTTTCGGGGTTCGATAGCCAATGAGTTGTTCCGCTTGCAAACCATATCCGGCTGGTCCTTCGATGTAGAGGTGTTGTTCATTGCCCGCAGGCGGGGTTATTCGATCGTGGAAATTCCGATTCCCTGGTATTTCAATTCAGAGAGTAAAATTCGGGTTCTGCGAGACTCCATCCGTATGGGAATGGATTTGCTAAAAATCCGGTTGAATGCCATGCGTGGAATATATGCCCGCTCATCATCAAATTGAGGCAACACTACTGCCGGATCGTCCCAATCTCGATTTCGAACATGCATTATGGCAAGCCGGATTCGTTTACCTGGCAGGCATTGATGAAGCGGGGCGGGGACCTTTGGCAGGACCAGTAACAGCCGCAGCGCTGGTTTTGCCGAACGACCCCAACCTGGCAACAATATTATCTGGCGTGCGCGACTCAAAACAAATGACCTCACGCGAACGAATTGTCTGGGCCGAACAAATACGCAACTGTGCGATCAGTTGGGCTGTTGGGATGGCAAGTTCGACAGAGGTCGATGAGTCAGGTATTGTGCAAGCCACTCACCTGGCAGCAGAACGCGCCCTGGTAGGACTGAGTGTCATGCCGGACCATTTGTTATTGGATTGCTTATTATTGCCTGATTGTCCAGTTTTTCAAACTTCTTTGATAAAAGGAGATCGCCGCTCCATTAGTATTGCGGGGGCATCGATCCTGGCAAAAACGTCTCGCGACGCGATGATGATGGAGCTCGATGAATACTACCCCGGATATGGTTTTGCCAATCACAAAGGATATGGAACAGTTCAGCATTTGAATGCACTGCAAAAGCTGGGGCCTAGCGCTATTCACCGGAAGACGTTCAAACCGGTTCTTGAGAGTTCTCAAAGATAAGAGGATCTGTGATGGAACAAAAGAAGATTAGCCGCCAATATGGTCTCTGGTCGAGTCCTATTTCTCCAATCAGTCTCGCCCGAGGTATCAATTTTAGTGACGTATTGTGGGCTCAGGATGGCACTTTAGTATGGCGAGAAGCTCGTTCGGATCGTGGCGTACTGGTGGCTCAGCCTGCAGATGGACAGGCGCCGCGCGATCTTACCAGTGAATTTTCGATTCGGGGGCGCGTGGGCTATGGCGGAGGCGACTTTGGCCTTGGTCGAAATAAAGTGATCTTGGCAGAGGCAGCTTCTGGTCGGTTGTTTTGCCAGCCGCTTGGCACCGGCAGCCCGCGACCAATCACCCCGGCTTTTGGCTGCGCGGCCGCACCGTGCCCTTCGCCCGATGGAAGTTGGCTGCTTTTTGTGCATACGTATGAGGGCCAGGATGTGATTGCCATCGTGGATATAGAGGGCCGCCAATGGCCAGCCCGCCTGGTCTCAGGAGCAGATTTCTATATGCAGCCCTGCTGGCATCCATCTGGGGAATGGTTTGCCTATGTTTCTTGGGATCATCCAAACATGCCGTGGGAGGGAACCAGGTTGACCCTGGCACACCTGGTCAGTGCAGGCAGGAAACTACCTGAGATCGTGGAAACGATGCCGGTTGCAGGCAGCGAGAATATCCCTGTTTTTCAGCCGGAGTTTTCTCCCGACGGCCGTTACCTGGCTTATGTTTCAGAACAAACTGGATGGTGGCAATTATATCTTTACGATCTAGAGTCAAAGACTCATACTCAATTAACCGATGAGGCTGCCGAACATGGAGCGGCAGCCTGGGTGCAGGGTGTGCGTACCTATGCATTTAGCCCTGATGGACAGTACATCTGGTTCATCCGCAACCAGATGAGCACCAAAAGCCTGTGGCGCCTGGAAATAATATCAGGCGCCCTGGAACAAATTCACGTGGGTAGTGATTACACCAGCCTGGATCAAATCGCCATGTCACCAGATGGTAATCAAGTAGCCCTGATCGCCTCAGGCAGTGCTACGCCAATGCAGATCATTACTTGCAGCCTGTCTGGCAAAACCAGGATCATCCGACGATCGATCTCCGAAGAACTTCCAGCAGAAATTTATGTGCTTCCAGAGCATTTGTCCTGGAAGGGTATGGACGGCCAAGATGCTCACGGTTTACTTTATTTGCCCAAAAGCACTGTATTTGAGAACTCTGGCAAACCCCCATTGATCATGAACATTCATGGCGGCCCAACCGGCCAGCGGATCAACGCTTTTAATCTGGCTATACAATATTTTACCAGCCGTGGTTACGCCTATCTGGATGTGAATTATCGCGGCAGTACGGGGTATGGGCGAGAATACCGTAATATGTTGCATGGTAATTGGGGAATTTACGATGTGCAAGACGCGATTGCTGGAGTGCATTCCCTGGACGAGCAGGGATTAATTGACAGTAAACGCGTAATCATTATGGGAGGCAGCGCCGGCGGCTTTACGGTACTAAAAGCCCTGGAAGATTATCCCGGTTATTTCAAGGCTGGTATTTGCCTGTATGGGGTCTCAAATCAATTTACACTAGCGGCAGAAACACATAAGTTTGAAGCTCACTACACAGATACCTTGATCGGTCCTTTGCCCGAGGCGGCTGAGCTTTATCGGTCACGCTCGCCGGCCTTCTTTGTGGATAAAATTCAGGACCCTATCGCCATTTTCCAGGGCGAAGAGGATGTGGTGGTACCGCGCTCTCAATCGGATGAAGTGGTCGAGTCGTTGCGCCGGCGAGGTATCCCCCATATCTATCATCTATACCCTGGCGAAGGTCATGGCTTTCGCAAAGCTGAAACGATCGAACACTTTTACCAGATGATCGATAAATTCCTGAAGCAATATGTGATTTATGCTTGAGGCGAGAGTCTCCTGATCCTTTTACAACCAATCTCGCCTGACAAAAATCACTGCAACCATTATTGAAACAAGCAGGGCAAAAATAAAGATCATCACAAATGACCAGGGATGTCCTTCTCCTGGCAAAGCGACGTTCATACCATAAAAACTAGAGATCATCGTAGGTATGCTGGCAAGGATCGTGATCGATGCCAAAAATTTCATTACACTGTTAAGATTATTTGAGATAATCGATGCAAAGGCATCCATCATAGAACTGAGAATGTTGCTCTCAATGTTGGTCATTTCTATGGCCTGCTGTGTCTCGGTGAGCACATCTTCCAGCAGTTCCTCATCTTCTGGAAACATTTTAAACATCTGACTTTGCTGCAGGCGCTTCATCAACAGTTCGTTTGATTTTAATGCAGTGGTAAAAATGGTCAGGCTTTTCTGGAATTTTAGCAATTCCAGGACCTCTTTGTTTCGCGTGGAGAGTTGGAGTTGATCTTCCAAACTGTCCACGCTGCGGGTGATCTGTTGTAGATAGCTCAGATATTTGGTAGCCGTCAACAAAAGAACGCGCAAAATAAAACGCTGCCGTTTGGTAGTAGAAAGGTCGCGCATACGGCCGCTGCAAAATTCTTGCAGAATATCATTGTTGTATTTGCAGACGGTTACCAGGTAATTGGGAGTAAGAATGATCCCTAATGGGATAGTGGTGTAAGGGATATCGCTTTGCGCTCCCTGGAAGTAGGGAATACGCAGTAGAATTAATTGTTCGCCGTTATCGCGCTCGGTGCGAGCACGTTCGTTGATGTCTAATGAATAGATTAAATAATCGTGGGGAATGCCCAGGGCTTTCAGATATTCCATCTCGCTTGAGGTGGGATCAATAACATTCAGCCAGGTTCCGGCCGCGGGCTCATTCAGCATTTGCAATTCTGAACCATTGTTTTTGAAAATCGTAACCATATGACACCTCCGAAAATAAGTATCCAGGCAACTGCCCTTCTGAAGAAAAGAAGTCAGGGTGGTTTTTTGTTATGTTGTATAGGGTCTTGATCTTGGTTTGACCCATCCTCGTTCATTATGGCAACTCTCCTTGTAGTTAAAATATACATCCCGGAAGCATGGCTTCCGGGATGTGGATAGAAATAGATCCGCGTTCCCAGCTAAGCTTCCAAAGCCAACCAAAGCAAATTGTTATTTAGAAAGAACTGATTGCCTGTCTTACGACTGGCAGGCTCGTCGCTGCTTTCAGAAGAAACACTTAATGAAGTTTCCATCGTCAAAAGACAATTCTCTCGCATCCTATGATGATCACGCATTTAATAACCTAAACGTCGATAGTATAGCACTGCTTATATGGCCTAACAAGAGGTCAATTTCACAGCAGATCAACAGTGTTAGACCGATCATTCCTGATTGTATACCTCCAGGGCCAGTTGGTCTAAGATCTCTAAAACCTGGGCGGGTTCCATATCACCAAGCAGGAGCCATTCGATGGCCTCTGAAAAGGCCCATCGTACCGATCCCCAGGATGCATTGGCAGGCTCCCCCCGGATATACGGCATCAATTGAAGTGCTGATTCCCACTGCGCAAGTACCTCTGCAGAAGGATCCAACTGACCTGGCACACTCGCACTTGCCGGGAGTTCTCGAACATATTCCACCCAGCGCGCCTGGTTCTCAGGCGATACCAGCCATTGAATAAATAACCAGGAAGCTAACTGTTCCTTTGGGGCAGCAGGCAGCATCGCCAATGATGGGCCCGAAATACCAATCACTTGTTGCCCATCTGGACCGAGAAACGGCAATACATCCCACTCATCTAGGTTTTGGACCTGCTGCATACTTTGCTGAATGACATCTAATTCTGCTAAGGAGGCGCCATAGAATAATGCACCGCGCCCGGCAAACTTATCTTGAGGATAGGGAACGACATTGAGCCAGGCGCATTTTTCGCGATAAGCGCGTTGGATTTCATCCAACGCCTGTTCTGCCTGTGACGTGTGGAGCCGATAACCGTTCCCATCTGGGGCTGTCAATGTGCCATCATAAGCCATAATCCAACTTTCTAAAAGCGCTGGATCGGTGGTTAGCATCCAACCACCTTTACCATCATTGGCAGGATCGCTGTCTCGCAGGTTTGCCTCCGCCGCCCGGCAAGCCTGGGCCCGCAGATCATGAGCAGTTTGCGGCGGCTCATTGAATCCCAATTCTTTTGCCCAGGTCCGGTTGTATATGAGTACATAGCCTGTGCGATACCAGGGCAGTCCAAGGCGTATTTGACCGGGATGATCATTTTGAGGTTCATCAATATCCTGAGCCCAAACTTCTGGATAAAAATCTTCTTGCTGGCTGGGCGAGTACCCCCAGATCGGGTCATGAACGTAATTGTCCAGGTCAACAAAGCCTCCCGTGCTCACTACCCAGCGCCTGAGTTGGTGGCTGTAACCAACAACGATATTGGGCCGCTCATCAGTCAAGACCGCCATTTTGAGCGTCTCTTCCATGGGCCCCCAACCGTTATACACAACCGCTTCTACGTGAATTTCCCAGGAATTGGTACGGTTAAACTCATCGAGCAATCTCTGCAGATATGCCCCGGCATCATTTTGCCAGGGATGCCAAAAACGAAGGGTAGCGCCCTGTAAATCGGCAGACTCAATGCCTAACACACTGATGGGAGAAACGGGTGAGGGAACAGACGAAGGGGATAGAGTGGGGTTGGGGGTGACGCTTCTCTTCGGACGTGGAGTTCGAGTAAACACAACCGTGGGCGTGATGGTCTGCGAAGCTTCAGGGGATGGCGTTTGTGGTTCGACAGTGCAAGCCGCCAGGCCAAACAAGGCCAGGCAGAAAATAACCCAACATGTTACGTTAAGATATAATTCTTCAAATATATGACGGCAATGTTTGGATGAAATTAGGTTCACTGAGCATCTCCAATCGTTCCGCATTATAACAAACCAATACCCAGAAAGGAATTGCTCTTGCCTGATATCACCTCAATCCAACTTCCCTTAATGTTGGATCAACATTGGCCCCAATTGGATCTAGGAACAAAGGTTGTTTATCCAGATTATCAGGGCGGCTCGATCATGAACGTTCCCGATTCGCTCTGCCATTGGTTCGGAGTCCCCGAGCTTGCATCCAGGCCGCTCAAACCTGACTTGACGCCTTTTAACGACCGTACCTTTCAACGCATTGTAGTTATCCTGATGGATGCGCTCAGCTTGCAGCGGTTGCGGCGCTGGATGGCCGAAGACGAATCCCTGGTCTGGAACCGTTTTCAGGAGAATGGGATGCTGGCACCCCTAACATCCGTTGTACCCTGCACAACTTCTGCCGCGCTCACCACTTTCTGGACAGGGCGCAGCCCAGCCGAACATGGCATTGCAGGCTATGAACTGTGGTTAAAAGAATATGGCCTGGTCGCCAATATGATCACCCATTCTCCCATGAGTTTCGCGAATGGCGCTTCTAGCCTGGAACAGGCAGGCTTCAAACCAGAAACTTACCTCACCTACCCCACGCTTGGATCTCACCTGATCGCCCAGGGTGTGCATACATATTTGTTCCAACATAAAAGCCTGCGCTCATCCGGTTTATCACGGCTTTTTCTAAAAGATATCAATATTTACGGCCTGACCACAGCCACCAATTTGTGGATCGATCTGCGCAACCTGATCAACAACCACCCTGCTGAGCGCCAACTGATCTGGGTGTATTGGGGCGAAGTGGATCATTTTTCACACAATTATGGGCCGGATGATGAGCGCCCATATAATGAATTTCTCAGTTTCAGCCAGGCCTTCGAGAAATTAGCCCTGGCAAAACTATCTCCCCAAGCTCTTAAGAAAACCTTATTCGTTTTAACTGCCGATCATGGGCAAATCAATACCACGCCTGCGCCCCAATACGATCTCAACAATCATCCGGAGCTTATCCGGCAGCTTCACATGTGGCCCACGGGCGAACACCGCCTGGCATACCTATTTGTGCGTTCAGCCAACCTCGACTCGGTGCGAAAGTATATTGACCGCACCTGGCCCGGTCAATTTACATTGATAGACCCTGTGCAAGCCGTCCAGGCCGGATTGTATGGTCCCGGAGAAATTCACCCCATGCTGCTAGAACGCCTGGGCGACCTGATCGTGGCGGCCCGTGAGGATGCTTACCTGTGGTGGTCAAACAGGGAAAACGTATTGAAGGGCCGTCATGGCGGCCTTTCTGCGGAGGAAATGCTTGTGCCTCTCTTAGCAGGCCAGGCATAAAAAAGGAGCACAAGACTCACTCTTGTGCTCCGATCCAGAGTTTTCTATTGAGATAGATTTAGGGGGGAGGCAGGAAATCCCAAGGGTTTACCTTGCCATAGGTCTCATGCAACATTTCGTAGTGTAGGTGCGATCCTGTAGAATTTCCCGTGCTGCCCATCAAACCGATCACATCGCCCTGGTAAACGCTTTGCCCGCAATTCACATTCACCACACTCATATGAGCATATAGAGTTTGCCAGCCATTGCCGTGATCGATCACCACCACGTTGCCATAGCCTCTTTCGTGCCAACCAGCATACACAATCACACCGTTATCCGAGGCATAAAGAGCATCCCCGGTTTCTCCAGATATATCAATGCCACGATGGTTGGTCTCAGGCGAATAATCGTAACCCGACAGGTAATGAATATCGGTAGGCCAGATAAAAGCGCCTATGCCAACGGCCCCATCCACTACAGTACCGCAATAGCCGGGACCAAAAATCTTGGCAATGCCTGGGTTGCTGCGCGAGATGCGCGGCGCGCTCCAGTTTACGAAGTCGCGTTCGCCTCCCGGAACGAACAACATCGTTCCAGGTTCGATACGCGGAGCAGCCCAATCTCCCAAAATATCGGGGTTCAAATGGTTACCAGGCCAACTGATGATCGTTTCGGGCACCACCCCATAGCCGCGCGCCACTCCGTTCAATCCCTCACCAGCCGACCAACGGTGGTAAGTGCCGTCGCTGGGTAAGACGGTCAAGATCTGACCAGGACGTAAACTATGAGGGTCATCACCTAAAATGTAAGTATTCCCCCATAAGACTGACTGCGGTTTCAAGCCGAACCTCTCTGCGATTCCAAAAATCGTATCGCCAGTTTCCACCGTATACGTAATCACATCTGTTCGAGGGCGAGTGGGAATGGTCGTATGGATTAATGCCAGCCGTGAAATGCCCGCGACGCTTCCCTGTCCTGCTTCTCCAGGGAAAGGAGGCAGGACTACCGGGGATATCGTGGGGGTAGGAGTAGGTAATTCTGCAGCAAAGGCAGCTTCTTGCTGTACAACCGTCGAAGCATTGGCCTGCAGGTATACATAGAAGGCGCGCATCCCCCAGATCACGACCAAAACCACAATAATTGATAAAAGATGAGTTCCCAAACGGAAAACTGTCTCACCTAAGCCAGCTTGAGAGACTCTTTCCCACGCGAGCAGTATCCAATTGTTATCCCCCCCCTTTGCATCCGACGGTCTCCTTGAGCCAGATAAGGACGGTCTATCATCCTCGTCAGAGCCAGGAAACGCTTCAAATAACGGATCCTTTGCCATTCGTTGATCAATTCTCCAAATTCGACAATTTTTGTCTTATCGACGCGGTTGTCACTTTGATAATAACATCTCCTGGGGTAGACGTCAAGCGTTACATGAACATCGTAAAACAAGCCATCAATAGGTTTTTTTCGTTTGACAGCAAGAAATCCAGCATTAGGGTTCCTGATGGGATTATAATCTCAAGTAGAATAACGAACAAACCATCGGTCTGATGCAATGGAGAGTTATTTCTGTGCCCATACCTTTGATCGGCGTTACCACGTATCGTTCTGCAAACAAGTCGGGTAATCCCAATTACGGTTTGAACCAGGCTTACAGCCACTCTCTGAGCGCGGCCGGAGCGGCGCCAGTGTTGATTCCGCTCGATCTACCTCAGGACAGCCTGTTCACGATCTTATCGCGCGTGGACGGCTTGCTTTTCACCGGTGGAGGCGATATCGGGCCCCAACTTTATGGGGGCAGCCGACACCCACAAGTAAGCGGAATTGACCCAGATCGAGATCGAACCGAATTGCTGCTCTACCAGGCAGCCAGGCAGAACGACCTGCCATTCTTTGGCATCTGCCGCGGTTTGCAACTGGTGAATGTGGCGCAGGGCGGTACGCTATACGAGCATATCATCGACCAACACCCCGATGCGCTCGACCACAGCCACAATTCCGAACATGGTCGCGATCGCCTGGCGCACCAACTTCGACTCACGGCGGGCTCCAACCTGGAGCGCATCCTTGGACAGTCCACCCTGGAAGTGAACAGCCTGCACCACCAGGGAATCCGCAAGCTTGGAGCGGGATTGCGAGCCACGGCCTACGCGCCAGACGGCCTGATCGAGGGAATCGAGTTAGAAAATCATGACTTTGGCCTGGCAGTACAATGGCATCCTGAAGAATTGCAGGCCCATGCCTCCATGCGCTCCCTGTTTGAAAACTTCGTCTGCGCTGCACAAGCCAGGCGTGGATGAACCAATCTATTACAATGGCTCACCCTTCTACCCATCCCAATTCTCCCATAGGCATGTTCGACTCAGGCGTGGGCGGCTTGTCTGTACTGCGCGTGCTTCGAGCGCGGCTTCCAGACGAGTCGATACTATTCATGGCAGACCAGGGCCACGTGCCTTATGGAGGGCGCCCATTGGAAGAAGTGCGCCAATTTGCTGTTTCTATAACCCGCTTTTTGCTCGATCAAGGAGCAAAACTGATCGTGGTAGCTTGCAATGCCGCCTCAGCAGCCGCGCTGCACCACTTGCGCCAGGTGTTTCCCACTGTGCCTTTTGTGGGTATGGAACCAGCCATCAAACCTGCTGCTGAACATACCCATACCGGCATAGTGGGCGTGCTGGCAACCCCGGCTACTTTTCAGGGCGCTCTGTATGCCTCGGTGATCGAACGCTTTGCCCAAGGAGTCACGGTTCTCCAGGATACCTGTCCCGGGTTAGTGGTACAGATCGAAGCAGGCTCGTTAGATACTCCCGAAACCCGCCAGATTTTAGAGAGAGCCTTGCAGCCTATGCTAGAACACGGCATTGACACGGTCGTGATGGGCTGCACACACTATCCCTTTGTTATCCCGCTCATCCAAGAGATTACAGGTCCAAACGTGCGCGTGATCGACCCAGCCCCAGCCGTTGTCCGTCAGATATCTCGCCTGCTAGAACATCGCCAATTGCGCGCGGCTCCTGGCAGAGAACCTGCCCCTCTACATGTTTGGACCAGCGGCAATCCTGGTCATCTGCAATCTTTACTGCCGATATTGTTGGGAGAATCTCACCTGGTTCAGGGGTTAATATGGCAGAACGAGTTACTCATGCCGTATTCCGAGATCGATGGAACTCTAGTTTAGTATCGAACTGCCAAGCAGTTGTGATTGGCCGGAATCTATTGAACGAAATATGCTTCAGGCTGCTTGAACTGAGCTTACCAGCTCGCCATGTTCTCCATGAACTTCGTAGCTCACTTGAGCATAATCTCCCGAGAAGTTTACGCGCACGATGCCAAAGTTTGCCCGGGCTATGGTAAAGAAACGCTGTTGCTTGCTGACAGGCAAACCGTAGGGCGCATAATAAGAAAATCGAGATAGCCAGTTGGGCTTCTGCTCGAAAGGAGTGGAACAGAATTCCCACAAAGGAAACGCTTGCCCCTGCGGACCTTTCAGTTCAACGCGCACCGCGTGAGCAGAGTGCAAATCTCCAGCCAGAACATATACCCCTTCGATCCCATTAGTCGCCAGAAAATTCAACAGACGCTTTCGTTCCTCTGGGAAACCACACCAACGATCTTGGGGAATATCCACCCACATATCGAATAATGAGGCGCAAGAGCTTACCAAGAATTTGACTGGAAAAGAATCTTTGACATCCAGCAGCCAACTTTCAAGTAATTGCCACTGGGCATTACCCAGCATCACCCGCTCACCGCGATATTTTACACGTTGAGTACGAGTATCCAGGACAAAAAAGGAGGCGGCACCAAAATTAAAGGTATATGCCAATGCATCTTGCTGCGCCAGGCGGATATCATATTGACCAGAACAACTGATAGGAGGCGGCACTAGCATAGGAGGGGCGTGCATCGCCTGGTGTTCCCAATATGCCTGCAAAGCATTCTGAACGCGCTGCGGGGAAATAAGCCGTTCCTGAGGTGGGCGGCCCTGCACCCAACGCACAATCTGGTTCCACCAGGGAGTGTAAGCCCATTGACGTTCCCGATCCAACCAACGCCAGTCATCGTCTACTTCGTGATCATCCAGGATCATGAAAGCCGGCAGGTTTGCCAGTAACGAACGAAAAGGCGGTCGCGACCAGGTATACTCATACACCGAACGATAATCTTCCAACGTACAAGCTATCTTGCCAATACCGTTTTTCTTATAATCATCAGCATAAATTTGATCGCCTATCATCAAAATAAAGCGCAGGCAATCTTGTTGGCGACACATCTCCAAGGCATTAAAAATTTGCCCTCCCTGCTCATTCGCCGGCAAAAAGCAAGAGCCAAAACTGAAAGCAAACGAGGTTGGCTGACCATCAGGTGGAGAAGTGGTGAATTGTGGATATACCAGAGATGAATCAGGCGGCTGGTCGTTCAGAGTCAGCGCATAATAATAGCGCGTCTCCGGTAATAAATTCCCTAAAGGCACGACACCTGCGAAACCATCCGCAGCACTTAGTTGTAAAGATTTACCTGCCAGTAGTGCATCACTGAGGTTGGGGGTTTTTCCAATCCAGCCATACAATATGCCGGAACCTCGGGCTCTCCCCCACAGGTTCACACGATCTGGCCCTAAATTACCAACGATGGGGCCTAACAGCAGATCATCCATGGCCGCGATCGGCATATTTACCATCCTCAGCAAAGCAGAAGGAAAGGTCAATCGCTATCAGCGATTTTCACTCCCAACTCGGCGGCAGTGATATTTATCCCAGCAAAATTGGCAAAATTTAAGTCGGTGAACGGCAGGTTTTTTACCTGGCGAACGTGCTCGAACAACATCAAATAACTATCCAGGATCCTGGCAGACCAGGCCAACCCCAACTGGTCGGCGGCAGCCCGGATTGCATTTCCATTTGGGCCCTCGATCTCAGCAAAGTCTCCATAAGGCATTTCATCTACCGTGACCAGCACATCCTTGAAACGATACATGGCACGGTATTTCTCATACATCAAATATACTTGATAGCCCAAAGCCTCAAAAAAGGCTCTGGCAGTATCAAAATCGCTGGCCTCAAACTCCAACTCCTGGCGCAAGCGTGCGCCTTGATTCTGGCGAGGCGGGCCTTTGTAAGTTATACGGATGCTGGTATCCTGGCGCAAACGCAGCGCCCGAAAGGTGCGAGAAAGATCTTGACCTGGTGTGTCGAAACGCAGATTGGTCTCTAAAATGCGCTCCTGCACCAGTTGCGCACCCACATCCTGTAGTTTTGTCAGCAATGCGGGACGATTAGCAAGACAAAACTTTACTTCGATCTCTGCCGAAGAGGTGTTTTTTGATTCATTCATATCTGTGTTCCCACGTTGATCAAGGTGTCTTTCTTTTCCACACGATCTCCTTGCGAGACACGCACGCGTGTCACAATACCGGCCTGCGGCGATCTGAGTTCATTTTGCATCTTCATTGATTCTAACACCAACAATATATCGCCTTTGTCAACTTTCTGTCCTACCGCCACCGGAACCGACACAACCAGACCAGGCATTGGAGCTTTTAGATGATATTCACCCTGGCCAACTGCGGCATCACCAAAAGACGAACGCAAATGCTTTTCGCGCTCATCCTCAACCCTGGCAGCAAAATGATCGCCCTGCGCGATGACATGCCAGGTATCCTCATCCTGGTAAAGATGAATATCAAAAGAACGTCCATCAACCAGGAGTGAATAAACCGGCTGGTCGCCCACCTGGGTAAATTCGATATCATAGAGCACATTGTTAACCATCACGTGACGCTCATCCACCAGCTCGATCATAAATTCTTGGCCCTCAATTGTGGTTATATATTTCATCAACACCTACCTATGTTCTACCTGCGCAATCGTTCCCAACGGCTCAACCATTTCCAATTGCTGGTGTCTCGTTTGCCCCGCTGGATCACATGAGCTGCGCGTTCAGTTTGCTGGTGAGCAACCAGGGTGGCGGCCATCGCTGCCACTTCGGGCGGCACATTTCTGGTTTCTTCGGAGCTAAGAGAAAAACGTTCCTCAACGAAACGCGTGTCGTATTGCCCACCCATAAAGCGATGCGAGTCCATCAGCCATTGGTGGAAAGAAATGTTCGTGTGCACACCCAGGATCGTATATTCTTCCAAAGCGCGGCGCATCCGCAAAATCGCCTCGCCCCGCGTTTCCCCCCATACGATCAGCTTGGAAATCATTGAATCGTAATAGGGCGTAATCTCAAACCCGATATATACACCTGTATCGACGCGAATACCCGGCCCCGTTGGCAATAGAGTATGGGTGATCTTGCCGGTAGATGGCACAAAATTATTATAAGGGTCTTCAGCATTGATGCGGCACTCAATTGCCCAACCACGCGGTTTGATATCATCTTGTCTGTGGCGTATTTGGCGGCCGCGCGCAATTCGGAGCTGCTCTTTAACAATATCGATCCCGGTGACCCATTCAGTTACCGGATGTTCCACCTGGAGACGAGTGTTCATTTCCAGGAAATAAAAATTTCTATCCTTATCCACCAGAAATTCAATGGTTCCTGCGTTGATATAATTGACTGCCTGAGCGGCGCGCACCGCCACCATGCCAAGAACCTGGCGGAAATCATCATCGTCGCCAATAAAAGGAGATGGCGCTTCTTCCAGCAATTTTTGGTGGCGGCGCTGAATCGAACACTCACGCTCGCCCAGGTGAATCACATTGCCCTGCCCATCCGCCAGGATTTGGATTTCGATATGCCGGGCGCCCTCGATCAATTTTTCCAGGTAGACGTTCCCATCACCAAAAGAAGCTTCAGCCTCGCGACGAGCCGAGTTTAACAATCCAGGCATCTCATCCAGCGAAAGAACTTCTCGCATCCCTTTGCCCCCGCCTCCAGCAGTAGCTTTAATCAATAGCGGGAAGCCGATATGGGGAGCGAGAGCGGTGAGATCGTCATTTCTCAATGAACCTTCGCCTTCGGTACCTGGAACCACGGGTACACCAGCACGCGCCACGGTAGCACGCGCAACGGCCTTGTCGCCCATAGCAGCAATTGCCGATGGGTGAGGTCCCACAAACACCAATCCGGCGTCCTGGCAGGCTTGAGCAAAATCGGCGCGTTCGGCCAGAAAACCATACCCGGGATGTACAGCTCCTGCGCCGCTCATGCGAGCTATATCAATGATCTTTTCAATCCGCAGGTATGACTCGCGAGCAGGAGCTGCTCCCAAGCGGTAGGCCTGATCGGCATGCCGTACATGCAACGATTGCCGGTCAGCATCCGAATATACAGCAACGGTTTCAATCCCCAATTCGCGACAAGCGCGAATGATGCGAACTGCTATTTCACCCCGGTTTGCAATCAGTACTTTACGGAACATGGAAACTCTCTTTCAATTTCATAAGGGAATACAGCCATGTTTCTTCGGGGGGTTGCTGTCGCGTTTATTGGAAAGCATTTCCAACGCATTGATGAGACGTGGGCGAGTTTCGTGCGGCTCTATCACATCATCTATAAAACCCCGCGAAGCAGCCACATACGGATTGGCGAATTTATTACGATAACCGGCAACCAATTCGGCTTTTCGTTGTTCCATGTCCTCAGCCTGGGATAATTCTTTACGAAAAGCAATACTCACTGCGCCATCAGGACCCATCACAGCAATTTCTGCCGTTGGCCAGGCCAGGTTCACATCACCGCGAATGTGCTTGCTGCTCATCACACAATAGGCTCCGCCATAAGCTTTGCGCGTGATCACCGTCAATTTGGGTACAGTTGCCTCGCAATAAGCATATAGAAGCTTGGCGCCGGCGCGAATAATTCCGTTGTATTCCTGTTCTATACCTGGCATGAACCCTGGCACATCTTCCAGTGTAAGGATCGGGATATTGAAAGCATCACAAAAACGGACAAATCGCGCCGCTTTCTCAGAGGCCTTAATATCCAACACACCAGCCAAAACAGCAGGCTGGTTTGCCACGATACCCACACTGTGGCCTCCCAGGCGAGCAAAACCAATGACAATATTTTGTGCGTAGTTCTCCTGGATTTCAAAGAACTGTCCACTATCCACGATCAGGTGAATGGCGGCTTTGATATCGTAAGGCTTGTTAGAATCAGCCGGTACCAGATGATCTAAGTCTTCTTCCATACGGAGTGGATCATCATCGCTAGAAACAAAAGGAGGATCATCCATATTATTTTGGGGCAAATAAGAGAGCAGCTTGTGGATCAGATAAAGCGCGTCTGCTTCAGTATCTGCTACCAGGTGAGCAACACCCGAGGCCTCTGCGTGAACATTAGCGCCGCCTAACTGCTCGAACGATACTTCTTCGTGCGTGACAGCCTTCACAACCTCAGGGCCAGTAATGAACATATAAGACGACTTGCGCACCATTACGATGAAGTCCGTTAGAGCAGGTGAATAGACAGCTCCGCCAGCGCAGGGTCCCATAATAACACTGATCTGAGGAATTACCCCCGATACAAGGGTGTTACGTAAAAAGATATTAGCATACCCACCCAGGGATACCACACCCTCCTGGATACGAGCTCCGCCAGAGTCGTTTAACCCTATCACAGGAGCGCCATTCTTCAACGCCATATCCATGATCTTGCAGATCTTCTCTGAGTGAACTTCCCCCAGGCTGCCGCCAAAGACTGTAAAATCTTGTGAAAAGAGGTATACCAGGCGCCCATTGATCGTGCCCCACCCAGTAACAACGCTATCACCCAGGAATTTTTGCTTATCAAGATCAAAATCTGTAGTGCGATGGGTTACAAAGGCATCGATTTCGCGAAAGGAACCTTTATCTAAGAGGGAATCGATTCGTTCTCGGGCGGTCTGCTTACCGCGGTTGTGTTGGGCTTCAATACGATCGAGACCACCACCCAAACGGCTTTGGGCTTTTTGATCTCGCAGCTTCTGGGTTAAAAGATCATCACTCATTACTCTCTCCAAGGTAAAGCGCTATTTTTTTATGAGCCAGGATCCCGAATACCAAGGCTAGCAAAATGATCGTTGTCAGCACCAGGAACATCCAATTAGGAGGAATTTGCAGCATCCAGGCAGGTTTGGCCTCATTCGGGCGAACAATCAATAATCTGTCTAGCCAGAAATAAACTGCATAAGCCACAGCCAGAGAACGTGTGAACCCGGGAACCCAGGAGCGGCGGCAGTACAGTCCCCAAGCCGACCGCAGCCCTGCCAGGCACCAAATCAAGCCCGTCAAGGCAAGATAGGCGGGCGCAATCCCAACCTGGGCAAATATCAATGGCGCCTGCCGTATAGATAGAACGAGGCGCGCGGCGTGCAGCACTGCCATGATTAACACCCCTAAGGTTAACAACGATACGGCCAATGGGCGAGAAGGTGCGTGATTCATTCAATCAGGGCAGCTGCTTATTAGCGGAAATATAATTCCCAAAGATGAACGTGAGCTGGTTCGGTTTGATGCAGGTCAAGGATTTCAATCCGGGCATAACGCGCCTGCACTGCCTGGCCAAAATCAAAACCGACTTCCGGTTGTTCAAATGTTCCTTTTAGTTGTTGCTCAAACTGAACTGGCTGGCTGTCCTTTTCTTGCTTTAACTGCACTGTGATCTTCACCTCTGCACTGCCTACGATCGCAGTAATTCCGCTAACCGTACGCGGCGTCTCCCAATCGACTTCAACAACCATTGGGTTGGCCTCGAACGTACGCAGCACGCTGTCTCGATTACCATCAAACATGTCAGATATGTTGCCCATATCTAACATAGAATAAAACACCGTAGCAGGCATCCCATTCTCAATGATTTGCGCCTGTTGAAGCTGGCGACGAACCTCACTCTCTTGCCGCATGATTTCATCAATATTATCGGCATAGCGCAGGCGCACAAAGTAAAAACCCTCCTGACCGTTGGGATATTTCATGGTTCGTTCGACATTGATATCGGTGAATTTACTGCTTGTCAGCACCTTTTCATATTCGGATGGGATCATGACAAACATCATGCGCTCATTCATTGGCAGATGTTGGTAGAAATACCCTTCAATACTGCCCATCTGCACAGGCAATGGATCACCTAAGAAAAAGCGTGCTACCACATCGGTGCCATTCGCCCAACTGGGAGAGACGATCATTTGTGTATCAGGATGCTCTACCAGGTATTCCTGCGCCATCTGGAACATCTGCTTGGCCCCATACTGCATACCGCCCAATCCATAATCGCTGTACCAAAGCGGTCCATTCTTCAGGGCATCTCGAAGCATAGCAAAACTCCAGGCAATCAGCAGGATCGCCAGCAGTACTTGCAGGCCGGCCTGCGAAAGAAGAGAGGGCAGCGGTCTCTCCACCGCTGCCATAGCAAGTGTAGAGTTTGGCGTTGGGGTGCGTTTTTTCCACCAAATTTGCAGTTCCTTTTCTAACCAATTGATCGACAAGGCAAGCCCAAGCGCAGTGAGCAGCGTAGCTGGGATAATGAACACAAGGGTACGAGTGATGCCAATCCCCACCAGGGCGCTGCCTGCAGGCGCTGCCAACAGGGCCGCTAACAACAGGCGATAAGGCGACTTACGAATATTACGCAGTACTTCCACCAACCCAAGGATGGCAAAGGGCAGTGTTAGCAAGGATAAATGCCCATATCCTTTCATAATATGCCGGGGTAGATCATGTTGGTTTGGCAGATACCAATAGCCCGGGCTCAGCCCGAACAAATATTCCTGGGCGAACTGAAAAATTTTCTCTTTCAAAGAAAGGGGGCCTACCCAATAAGAACCCAGGTTGCGCAAATGATCCAGCGGGGCAGAAGGATGTCCATGACGAAAGCGCAGGTATGGTATTGCCAACAGAACAACTACGCCCAATCCTTTCAACAACCACACCCGATTCTTCCAGTGATACTTAAAATCCGATATCAGCAAGAATAAGCCAGTGACCGCAATAACCACCTGTCCCGGGCTGTATGTATAAAAAGCCAGCCCGGCAGCAACAATCGTGTGGTAAATGTAACGCGGTGATCGTTCGCGATACTGTAGGTAAAAGTATAGCAAAACAGCATACAACGATACAAAGATCACTGTTTCAAAAGCTGTACGAGAATGCAGGAACCAGGCCGGCGCCAGCGTTAATAAAAGAGTTCCGCTCCACCAGATGCGCAGGCGGAAGAAATCACGCAGGATCAAGCCCACTGCGACTGCTGCCAACAAAGTGACCAGTACGGATGTAAACCGGGTTACCCACACCGATTTCCCAAAAAGCAAATACGGTAACACTTGCAGGTAAACGCTTAGACTGAGATTGTAATAAACACCGTTTTTGAAATAGGTGGGCAGCAACTCACCTCCTGGCCCTTGCATGCTATCTCGCACCAGGTCTGCGGCAGACATTGTCTGGATCGCCTCATCTGTAAAGAAATATATTGGGAACTGCGTCAGCCCGATCAGCCGCGTCAGCAAATATACACTCAAGGCCAATCCAAACCAGAATTTGCCAGATTCGTAAACCTGTCTGTGCGAGAATTCCTTTATATAAGCCCACGCCTGGCGAAGCAAAACGGCTAAGGGGCGTAGTCGAAGAGCCAGATTATCGCCAAGCATAGCAGGTTGCGCCGTAGCTAAAGAACGCCCGCCAGGCTGCTGCACGAGCTGGTGTACCACCACGCGATGATTGATATCACCGTGATGATTGGGCGCACCGTAAATCACCCCACCAGGTTCGCTGCTTGATGAAAGAACCTCAACTGTAATCTGCACCCGCACTCCTGGTGGTAGGGATACTGTCACATCGATCGGGGCCATTTCATCGCTTACCGACGCGGGGGTAGACACGTGTTCTTCATCCTTTATCGATGAACGATCATCGGTGCTTATAGGGATAGGCAAAGGATTTTCAGTCATCAAGGGTTATTCTCGGTTTTCGAATATCGGTAAACGGAATATAACATAGAGCCATTACGATAGTACTGTCGGTAAAAGTAACCTCCGGGATAATCTTCCCGCACGCCTTGCAAATCTGTCTCGTGGCCTGGTAAAAACACAAAGATCAATTTGTCTTGCTCTTCAACCGGTGGGTTTTGGGTTGATCGCCAGGGATAGTTCAGGTCTACTCCTTCGATCTGAGGCACAAGGTAAGGCAAGCTGTTAATTGAGTAATATCCCATGACGGGCGAGCCGAAAAAATAAACTTTCCAATCGGCCGGCTCATCTTTAAGATCTTCGATGAGATACTGCGCCACAGCGCTGCCATAACCCGTAAAATCGTACTTTCCTTCCCAATAACTCTGCGGCGTATATTCATAGAAATAAAAGCGCAGATCGTCTGCTGCCAGGGTGAACACCAGAATTATCGCGGCGGCCTGGAACAGGCGTTTACGTTCACTCCAGAATTCTTCCAACCAAACCAATACGAGATTAACTCCATACGCCACCACCAGACTGCAAGCAGGTGCAGCAGCAACGTATCGCTGGGCAGCAGGGGTACTTTCCGAAAAACCGCCTGTCAAAGCACCGCCTATCAGCCAAAAACCTACCAACAGAGTGCGCGAATCTCTCCATTGGGTGAGCATTTGAATCAATCCAAGCAAGAAAAAGAGAGCCTGGCCTGTGCGCAACAGGGATGTTCCGGGATGATACCAGGCATTCAAATCGATAAATGTGTAAGCCGCAAAACCTTTCCATGCCTGCCGCAAAACGATCAGCCAGGCAGGTTGCTGTGTGTTGGCGGCTTCATTTGCCAGCCAGGGCCCAAAAATCGAATTACCACGCAACGGCCCCCAAAAATCATCCAGATGATGGCTGTAAAACACGACCAACGGCATTACCACCACCAGGGTAACGAGCCACATCAAAATCAGATCAGGTAGCAGGCGTTTCAATCGCGAACGATTAAGCAGACCCACCAACACAAGCCAGGCCAGGGCGATCACCGGCAACATACGTGAGGCCATGTAAAAATACTGTGCCAGGCCCATCCCCAACCCGGCCAATAGGATCGCGCTGCGCTTTTCACGATCCCATCCATACCAGAGCAAACCCAAGGCAACCACATACAGCCAAGCATCCCAAATATTGTTCAGCCCAATACGGCTGAAATGAATATGGTAATGGAAAGCCGCTGCCAAGATACCAACAAATAATGCAACCCGGTTGCCATAAAATGTGCGTGCCAAAAAGAAGATACTAACTACACTGAGTGCGCCAACCACGCCGGCCGGCACGCGCAGTGCTTCTATCGTATTTCCACCTATGCGGATGAAGAGTGACTGGAAGAAATAATACAACGATGGAAAGCCATGCCAGCCTAACACGAAAATGTTGTCTGTCTCACCTTTGATGAAATTCATCGCGCTGAGGGCCATGTTACCCTCATCACCAGTCAAGGCGATCGGAATACGAGCTACATTATATAATCGCGTTACGAGTGCAAAGATTAGTATCAAGCCGGCTGTCAGGATAACCTGCCAGGATAATTTTAATCCAGGGCGCGTACTTTGCCAGGCAGATACCAATATCAACCCAATACTCATCAACCAGGCCGCTACCGCCAGGATAGGCTCTGCCATCTTCCCGCCATCGCCCGCAGCCAGAGAAGCCGTATATGCCAGCAACGGCCCAACTAGCAGCAGGACTTGCTTACCTGCTGCCATTCCCGAGAGACTTTCCAGTCGTCGTGAAAAACGTCCCAACCAATCTGGCAGTCTCTTCTGGCGGACCCCATACACAGCCAGGAATAGAAAAACAACACCCAGGCCCAGCGGCACCAGGCCAAAACTGCGCAAACGAGAAAACTCATGGCGCACTAACCACTGCCCAAGTAATGTCATACCCAGCCCAGCAGCAGAAATCAATATCAAATCTAATCTAGATAGGGTAGCAGGAGTCGTGACAGCAACAGGGGCCGGTACGATATCCAAAAGCGAGGCGGGCTCGGCAGCTTCGATCGCCTTATCCCGATCAACAGGGTCATCGATTCCTGCCTTTACATCTGGCGCAGCCGGCTGTTCTTGCGCCAGATCATCACTTAGGCGCAGGGTATTTTCCGGTGAGGATATCTCTAGAGCAACAGCCGCACCAGTTCCACTGTGTTCTTGCATCTGGTATGCCGCAGGAGCATCTGGAAACGCCTCCAACAATACCTGCACCCGCTCGCCAGGTTTCAGGCGCAAGTTTAGTTGAACGCTCGTTCGATTGGACTGCATTTTGCTCCTGGCCGGCCTAACCGGCAGGCTGCGGAGCCTGGCATACAGGTACAGGATGATACCTATTAGCGCCAGGATGCCACACACCAGTAAAACCACAAGCCACGAATCCGGGCCTTGAGAGACCGGATAGGGAACTGCAGCCAGGGTTACATCGGACACAGGCAATGTTACAGGCCCGGGGTAAGGATAGGGGTAGGGGGAAGGTATGGGCTGCGTTACAGGAGTAGGATATGGATAAGGCATATGCATCTACGAACAGAATGATTATAGCATGATCGATATTTTTGCGCCTCCACTGCGGGATACCGCAATAAGTCGATGAGCTAAAACTCAACCCACGAAAATCGAAAAGTC
>CAZVRZ010000041.1:8401-37506 GCA_964629965.1 uncultured Anaerolineaceae bacterium | reverse complement strand
TGCCCATATTACAGAACGAATTCGGGAATATCCCGGGAGTGAACACCGTTGCATTCATTCCTCCGTCCTTGCCGGGCAGTCATGGATTTCCCGCAACCGCTCTCACCGATGACACCCATGGTGCGCCCGCGGTAGATATCCAGGCTCAAGCCATCCACGGCTTTGACGATACCGGCGCGCACATCGAATTCGATGCGCAGGTCTTTTACTTCTACCAACAAATCTTTTTTCATATCTTCAGCAGCCATTTTGCGCACCTCCTAGCGACCGCCATACGGGTCAAGGGCATCACGCAGGCCATCACCCAACATGTTGAAGGCCAACACCGTGATAATGATAAAGATCACCACGATTAACAGCCAGGGCACATAACGGATGGCGTACACTGTGCCGCCTTCTTGCAGCAGCACGCCCCAACTGGTCAATGGCGGGCGCAATCCCAGGCCCAACCAACTCAAGGCCGTTTCGGCCAGGATCATGCCGGGAATGGATAGGGTCGCAATGACAATCACGTGGCTCATCACTCCCGGCAGCAAATGGCGGAACATGATGCGCTGGTCGGTAGCGCCGGCGCTCGTGGCAGCTAACACGTATTCACGCTCGCGCAGCGAAAGGATCATACCGCGCACCTGGCGAGCCAGGCCACCCCAGCCCAAAAAAGAGAGAATGATGGTAAGCATGAAGTAGACCAAAATTGGCGACCAGAACTTGGGAATGGCAGCCGAGAGAGCCATGAACAAGGGGATATCCGGAAAAGCTCCCAATAACTCAGTAGTGCGCTGCACGAGCATGTCCACCGCACCGCCGTAATAACCCGAAATGACGCCCAGCACACTGCCGAAGATCAAGGCCAAGAACTGGCCAATCAGGCCGATCATCAAAGATAGACGTCCACCGTACAAGAGGCGCGAGAAATAATCGCGGCCCAGGGAATCTGTGCCCATGATGAAGATCGAGGCAGTGGGGTCCTGGCTGGCATCCACGCCAAACAGATGCCGGCTGGTAGGGATCAACCCCAACAACTTGTATTCATCACCTTTGACGAAGAAATGGATCGGGTACACTCTCTCAGGGACCTCGACGAAGTAACGCAGCCGTTTGGCCGCATCGACTTTCTTTTCCAGGCCGTAGACAAAAGGCCGCAGATGGAACTGTCCTTGCGAGTCCACAAAGCGGATGGTTTGGGGACGGGCTTCTGTGTACTCTGAACGCCGTTCCAGCAGATAGGGCGAGATGAATTCCGGGATGGCGACAAAAGAGAAGTAAAAAATGAGTAGGATAATGCCGCCAATGATGGCGACGCGGTTGCGTTTGAATTTCCACCATACCAGGCTTAAGTAGCTCTGGCTGACGGGTTTCTTTTGCTGTGGTTTTGCCATAGTTACACCTCCTCCTTACTCGAGCCGAATGCGGGGGTCGACCCACGCCAGGGCTAAATCAGCCAACAGGTTGCCGATCTGGATCATAAGCGTCAATAACACCAGGCAGGTGCCCGCCATGTAAATATCCAGTTTTCTCATCGAGTCTACAAAAAGAGGCCCAATCGTGGGCAAATTCAACACGATCGAAACCAAGGCGTTGCCTACGAAAATGCCCGGCAACGATGAGCCTAGGATGGTAATCAATGGGTTGATGGCGATGCGCACGGCATGCTTCCAGATCACCGTACGATTCTTTAGGCCACGCGCCCGGGCCGCCTCAACAAACGGCTGGCCCAAGGTATCGAGCAGGTTGCCACGCATGATGCGCACCAAACCGCCCGTGCCAGTCACCGCGCTGATGATGGCCGGAATCCATAGGTGTTTGAACAAATCGACAACTCGCCCAAACGACCAGGGGGCGTCGATGTACTCTCTCGAAAACAGGCCGGTCGCTTCCTGATTAAAAACCACAATGGCCACGTACAACACCAGCAAAGCAAACAGGAAACCCGGCATACCCAGGCCGATAAAACTGACCACCGAGACAATTTGATCCCCCACGGAATTTTGGTTTACCGCCGAGTAGACCCCCAGGGGAATAGCAATCAGCCAGATGACGATCAACGTAGCCAGAGATAGGATCACCGTCATGGTAACGCGCTCGCCAAGCAAATCTTTTACCGGTCGTTCGAACTCGAAAGAATCACCAAAATCGCCTTGAATGAAATGAATAGCCCAGTTGCCATAACGCCACAAAAATGGCTTATCCAACCCATAGCGCGCCCGATATTCTTCTACCCGGTTCTCAGCACTGCGGTCGCCGCGCGCTCGTAGCTGCTCGATTTTCTGGGTCAGGTAGTCGCCAGGCGGCAGCTCCATAATGACAAAAGCGATAAACGAAACCAGGACAAGCAAAACCAGGGAATACGCGATGCGCCGGATGAGATAGTTCAGCATAAACGCCTCCTCTGACGGGAAAAGCACCCGCCGGTACGATCGAATAGCGAAGTAGCAAAGGTCATGGCGGATGGGTTACCCCATCCGCCATTTTTACGCTCACATAGTGAGATTACTTGTCCATCCACCACTGGGCAGCGATCTGGTTGCCGGGGGTCGCGGGGGCCCACGGTCCTACCACACCGAAGTCCAGGATGTTGCGCATGTAGGTCTTGACGATCACAGGCGACTGTTGATCACCGGCAACACCGATGATGAAGGGGCCTTGATCGATGCTGACCTGCATGGCTTCCCAAACAACCTCGTGGCGCCCTTCGATGGTGCCGGTTTCCTGGCCCTTGCGATACAGTTCCTGCAGCAGGGCTGCCGGGCTGCCCGCCTCGGGCTTGACGCCGCACGGATACTGAGTGCCACCCTCGGTGGGCTGATCGGTGCAGGTTTCACCACCCTTGGCAAAGTAACGGCCTTCGAGTGGGAAGACGTAGCGGTTGACGATCGGGAAGACCCAGTCCGGGTAGGTCCAGATGTCGATCTCGGAGATGTGCGCGCCGCGCAGCATGTAGTAACCTTCGTTGGTGCGGGTGTCGACATCGGGCTGGCCCTGCAAGTTCTTGACCTCAACCTGGATCTTCAGGTTGGTCTCCCACTGGACCTCGGTCTCAGCAGCTGCATCAGTCTGTACCTTGAGGCTGCCGCCCCAGTCGGTCACATCGATGGTCATAATGAAAGGCTCACCGCTGGGCAGGTCGCGCCAACCATCGGCGTCTTTATCGACCATACCAAGTTTATCGAGCAATCCATTGGCTTTGGCAGCGTCGAACTCGGTAAAAGCCGAAGCCCAGGCCTTGTAGACTTCCTGCCCCTCGGCGCTGGCAAAGTGCCAGGACTGCGGGCTGATGGTTGCACCTTTGGCCTCGCCGATACCGTTCCAGGCCACGTCAATGATGCGGTTGCGATCCACGCCGTAGGATAGGGCTTGGCGGAAATCGGAGCTGCGCAGCAGCTCGCGGATCTCAGCAGCCTTCTCGGGCGTGTCATTCTCGTAGTTCTTGCCGCCTTCCACGTAGTACTGGTTGACCATGTAGCCAGGCCAGGCGCCAGCGCCATTCATCCAACCCTTCAACAGTTTGTAACCACCGGCAGCAGCTTGTTCTTCCAAGAAGGGAATATCATTCGGACTGCCGCAAGCGCGGAAGGATGTATCGTACTTGCCCTGGGAGCAGTTCAACAAACGGACCTGCTCATCGGAGACAAGTTCGATGTCGATGTAATCAATGTAGGGTAGCTGGTTGCCATCGGTGTCCACACGCCAGTAATAGGGATTGCGGACGAATTTGAGGCGAGTGCCATCTTCGGCGCGCTCATATGAACACCAGGCGAACAAGCAAGGGAAATCAGGATTTTCATACCACTTATCCACTTTTTCCAAATCCTCATACGTGGCAGTGGGCGTGTACTTGGGATGGAACTGCTTCAGGTAGTGCGCCGGCTTCATCATAGGGGTAGCAAATTCCCAAGAACCCTGGGCCAGGTAGTACGGATCGATCCACAACGAGCGATCGGTCGATTTCCACACCATTGTATAATCATCGGGGAATTCCATGGTGATGGGTGTGCCGTCTTTATTGCGCAGCCAGCCAGGCACGGTACGGACTTTGTAATTATCGTCCTTAGCCATGTCTTCCCACCAGAACTGCCAGTCCGCGGTTGTCCAGGGCTCGCCATCCGACCACTTGACGCCTTTGCGTAGATGCATCGTAAAAGTCTTGCCATCGGCCGACCATTCGTAGGCCTCCGCCAAGGCGGGCTCGTAACCGGTCAGATCAGCCTTCCACTTGATGGGCGGCTCGGAGATGTACAGCAAAACATTTCCGGCCTCGGGCCACCAACTGGCTGTATAGATCGTGCCGCCGTACTTACCAATGGACTCAAGCGGGGTGGTAACGATCGGATTGGCCGAAACGCGCTCATCCACCGCAGGGAGCTTGCCGGCTGCCACCTGCTCTGCGAGCATGGGGGCTTCGGCGTACTTCGAAACCACGATCGTGGGGGCAGCAGTGGCATCTTCCTTGGCAACGATGGCCGGGGAAGTGGCGGTGGGCTCTGCGGGCTTTGCAGTCGGCGCAGCAGTGGTAGCCGCCTGGCAGCTAACCAGGAGCATGGACAGTACAATCAAAACGGCCACTAAGGTCTGAATCTTTCTCATTTCAACTTTCCTCCATAAAATTCGAGTGTAATTTTGTTAAGCAACTTTACATACTTTGTGTATATTGAACAAATAGTTTTTTCTACGTATCACCTCCTCTTGTATAAACAACTTTCTCATTTATCTGTTAAATGATCTAACACAACATTGATCGCTTGAACCACGGCGCCAATGCTGGAAGATCGCCGGCCCAAGACGGAAGCGTTGATGCGCACCGCTTGCGCCGCCGAACGCAGGCTGCGCTCTCGCACAGACTGCCGGATAGGTTCCAGCAGCAGGTCGCCCATGTGAGCAACGCCGCCGCCTACCACGATCATGCCTGGATTGAACAAATTCACCAAACCGGCGATCGCAATACCCAAATAATTACCGGAAGCGGTAATGATCTGCTGCGATACCAGATCGCCGGCACGAGCAGCCGCAGCGACATCGAGGGCTGTAATGCTTTCAACCGGGCTCATAGTCGCCAATTTGGTACGTCGGCCAGATTTAACCATCTCGATGGCCCGGCGAGCAACTGCATTGCCGCCCGCCATGGCTTCCAGACAGCCGTAACTGCCGCAACTGCAGCGCGGCCCATCCTGCTGGATGGTAATATGACCAATCTCCCCGGCGCAGCCGGTGGCTCCGCGGTAGATATGGCCATTAATCAACAAACCTGCACCCACACCCGTGCCCACCTTGATATAGGCCAGGTTCGACTCACCGCGCCCGGCGCCATAGGCCCATTCGCCCAAGGCACCAAAATCGGCATCGTTCCCTACCGTCACCGTGGAATGCCAAAGATCTTGCAAATGATTACGGATCGGATAATCGTCCCAACCTGGCATAATCGGTGGGGCACTGACGGCGCCGGCCTCGGCAACCACCGGGCCAGGCACTCCCATGCCAACCGAAACGATCTGGTCGAAGGTGATGTTCATCCGTTTGAGAAGCGCTTGAACCTCGTTGTTCAGGCGCTCTAAACACACCTTGGGCCCATCATTCACGTTGAGTGGAGCTTCGGCTTCGTCTAGAATATGGGCAGCAAAATTGGTAACAATAATACCCAGGTGGGTGGCCCCCATATCAATCCCGAGGATGTAAGAATACTTGGGATCCATTTCCAACAAGATTGGACGTCTGCCCCCCGTGGCAGGGCCGTTTTCCGACTCTCTAACCATGCCATCCGCAATCAGGTCATTAATGATCGTGGTCACAGCGGCGCGGGTCAAATCCATCTGGCGGGCCAACTCGGCCCGAGAGATGCCCCCCGGAGTAAACCGGATCATATCCAGAATTAACCGCTTGTTCAGGCTTTTGATACTGTATGGGTATGAAAGCAATGAAAGCACGTTTCCGAAACCTCTGCCACGACAATCGATACTTGTTAACTTTACACTATTATTTTTTGTTTGTCAAATTAATTAACTATATTGTTTCTGTTTGTAAAACCGCAATACATTTTGAATTCGTTTGTTTATTGAGTCAACAAACTAATAAAATGATATAATTACAGATATGGTGATGAAAAAATCATTGAACGGCGTCTATGCGGCCGCAGTCACGCCGCTCAACCCCGCCTACGAACCTGACCTGGAGGCCATTCCTGCTTTGCTGAGCTTCCTGGCAAACAGGGGCTGCCATGGAGCTCTTTTACTGGGCACTACCGGGGAAGGTCCGTCTTTTTCTTACCCGGAGCGCATCGAGATTTTCCGCGCCGCGGCGCTCGTCCGCCAGGAGCATGCTCAATTCTCCTTATTAGCAGGCACAGGCTCCCCCAGCCTGGAAGATACCATTTCTATGACGCGAGCGGCCTTCGATCAAGGATTTGACGGCGTGGTTGTACTGCCGCCGTATTATTATCGTAAAGTTAGCGATGAAGGCCTATTTCGCTGGTTCAGCCTGGTGCTCAAAAAAGCGATGCCGGGTGACGGAGCCTTGTTGGGCTACCACTTTCCATCTATCACGGGAGTACCCTTATCAATTGAGTTGATCACCCGCCTGAAAGAAGCCTTCCCAGATCGCTTTGTGGGATTGAAAGATTCATCCGGCGATGCCGAATTCGCCCGGCTGCTGGGTGAACGCTTTGGCACCGACCTGCGCATCTTTACCGGCAATGATCGTTTGTTCCAAGGGGCGCTGGATCACCAGGCCGCAGGCTGCATCACGGCCATGGCCAACGTTGGCTCGCCCCTGCTGCGACAGGGCTGGGAAAACCACCAGGCTGGCGTGACGGATGATACTTTGCAGAAGCGCTTATCTGATCTGCGCGGGCTGATGGAAATATTTTCGCCTGCGCCGCCTTTCCTGAAAAGCCTGTTAAGACACCGGTATCATTTTCCCGAATGGACCGTCCGCCCGCCGCTGACGCCGCTCAATGCAGAGGCAGCAGCCAGCGTCCTGGCTTCTTATGATCTAGTCTTGCGCTGAGACAACGCCGATGAAAGAAAGCTTTCGCCTGCCAGTATTTCTCGTCCCGGCCTTGATGGTTTTCTCGATCCTCGGTCTGATCGGAGCAGCCTCTTATGCGTTTCGCTTCATAGATCCGCCTCAAACTGCGACTCCTACGCAGCGCCCACCGACGCGCACCCCATTGCCAACGCTCACCCCTACCCTGACAGCTACCACGACTGCCACGCGTACACTGCCCCCCCGCCCCACCTGGACAGAACGCCCGCGCAGCACCAGTACAGTGACAGTCACCCCCACGCCAACACAGACTCCCACGCGCACGCTGATTCCAATCCTGGGGGCGGCCAAGCCTTTTAAATATAACGATGTGTACTCTTTGAGCCCATGGTCGGATAGCGAGGCCGACGAGGCGGCTCGCATGATGCGTGATATTCCGGACAATACTTACAAACCAGCCGAGCGTATCTCCACAGCTTATAATGAATCTTACGAATATGCGGTCTTTGCTTACCGCGAGGCGCTGCTGCGCTACCCGGATTCCCTCATGGTGGAGAAATGGCAATGGGGATTGGCCTACTGCCTGGCACGCATGGGATATGCCGAGGCTGAACCGCTCTATCGCAGCCTGATGGAACAAGGCTTAAGTAAAAAATCGCTGCGAGTGGAAGATCTGCCAGAGTGGTTCCACCGGTACGAACCCAATGCGGATTTAAAGTTGTACGCATTGCCATCGCGACCAGGCTTTCTCAGCCATTACCTGGTGGAGTTCCAGGAAGGATGGATGTACTGGTGGTTGGTTGAGGCGCCCGGCGAAATCCACCTGTACCCGCTCAACACCTTCCAGAATTATGCCCAGGCAGTGCGCGCAGCCTGGCTGGTCACAGATCTGACCGGAGACGGCGTGGAAGAATTTGTCCTTTACCAGCCGGCGCGGCCAGAGGAGGCCAGCCTGGGCGTGCCACGGGTTTTTGATCTGTCAGCCAGACCGCCAGTGGAACTGCCCGTTTCGCCCAGCAAGGATACAAGCGATTATCAAATGCTCATCGAAATCAGCCTGCAAGCCGGTGAAGAAAGTGGCAGCTTCAACCTGAACGCACGCGTTTACCCGGCTTGCCCGGTAGATATAACCCGGCAATATCGCTGGGATGGGAAAATCTTTATGCCCGAAGCGCCTGTCTTCCGCATCGCCACGCGAGCTGACGTGCTACCTTACTGCCAGACCATTCTCGATCACGCCACACAAACGTGGGAAGCAGATATCCAACGGGCAATGCTAGAGCAACTCTTACCGGTTTGGCCTCCTAAACTCGATGCCAGAGGGCGCCCCTTCCCGGCCGATGCTCTTGACCAGTTACGGCTATCGCTGGCGATGCAGCAGGCCCTGACGGGCGATTCTGCTGCAGCCAGCCTAACTTTGGAGCAGTTGATCGCATCCCCGGCCGTACCCACATCCGAATGGGTAAGCCTGGCGCAGAAGTTCCAATTTATCTACCAGAATGGCGCCAACCTCTACCTGGCCTGCCGAGAAATACCAACTTGCAACCTTAGAAATGCTTTGCGGCAGGTTATTGCAACCGCAGATGTAAACGATCCGGTAGGGGCGCAGCAAGCCCTGATGGAAGCAGGCGTGGCCATACGCTCGGCAGGAATTTTTGACTTCAACCAGGACGGCCGCAACGAGCGCTGGGTTACACTGCGCCAACGAGAAGGCGAAAAATTAGAATATTGGATCTTGGCCGGTTCACCCGAGGGGGCAAACGCCCTATTGGTCAGTTATGTCGACGTGGATCGTCCGGAGCCTTTTTATTACAGCGAGAAGGTAGATGACAAGACCGTCTTTCAACTCGAGTACGATTGGGGTTATTTGCTCGACCAGGATGCGACTGGAAAATATCTCTTGCGGGCGACGCTTGCGCCGATTCCGCTGACCGGTTATACGCTGAATGCCATGACGGAAGCCCAGCAAGCCTTGTTGGCAGGCGTGGAAGCAGCACAGGTTATTCCTCCACTAGAGATGGTACTCACCTCAGACCGGTTCAATTGCAAGACCCAAGCGATCTGCGGTAAATTTTATTATGTGCTTGGGCTGGCATATGAATTAGCCGGCCAGGAACGCCAGGCAATCGACACCTATATCAAACTGTGGTGGGAAGAGAGCAAAAACCCATTCACTACCATTGCGCGCCTGAAACTGATGATCCGCCCTACACCCACTCGCACGCCTACACTCACCCGGACAGCCGTGCCCAGCGCCACCCCGACCCCTTACAGGTCACCGACCCCAACAGCCACACAAACGATCACGGCAACGATCGACCCCAATGCAACGGCTACCTATACACCCACAGCTACCCCGACAGCGACGCTGACATTGACGCCGTCCACTACACCCACTCCATCAGCCACACCCCCGCCATCCATCACGCCCACAGCAACGGAGACATCAGAAGCCTATCCTTACGCCTCACCGTACCCAACCGTAACGTCGGAAGCCTATCCATAGCAACCCGAAAGCAAAGAAACCTGCCTCATGTTACACTACCCTCACGCCAACTGGCGACTAATCCAAACCCCGCCGGCGCGCGGCGCCTGGAACATGGCGGTCGATGAAGCCATTCTGGAAGCCATCGGTCGGAGTGCAGCAATCCCTACATTAAGGCTGTTTTCCTGGGAACCGGCCTGCCTCTCGCTCGGCTATGCGCAGCCCAGCAGCGATGTGGATATGGAACAATTAAGCCAACATGGGTGGGACATAGTACGCCGTCCAACAGGTGGACGGGCTATTTTACATACCGATGAGTTGACCTATTCTGTGATCGGGCCAGGAGATGAGCCACGCCTGGCGGGCAGTGTGCTAGAAAGCTACCAGCATCTGTCATTGGCCCTACTGGACGCGCTGCAACGGCTGAATATCCCTGCCGAATCTCAGGCACAAGCTCTACCCATATCACAGGGAAACGCCAAAGGACCGGTATGTTTTGAGGTTCCATCGAACTACGAAATCACGGTAAACGGGAAGAAATTGGTCGGCAGCGCCCAGGCCCGCCGCCGCGAAGGCGTGCTGCAACACGGCTCCTTCCCCCTCTATGGCGACCTGACCCGCATCGTACAAGCGCTCACGCTGCACAACAGGCAAGAACCGATCGATCCAGAACGCCGTCAAAATGCAGCTCAGAGGATTCTTGAGCGGGCCACAACGGCGGAGAATGTGTTGGGATACCGTATTGAATGGGAAACGGCTGCCGAGGCATTCATCGGCGCTTTCCAGGATACACTGAACATCTCGCTCAACCCGCAAGAATTGAGCGCTGAAGAAAAGGAACGGGCAGAGATCCTGGTAAGCGAAAAATACGCACACCCTGCCTGGACGCGCCGAATATAAGTCAGGATAGGTAGTTTTGAGGTTATGGAACGGGTGTGGCTTCGGGAGCGACGAAGATCACCTCAGGGAAGCCCAAATCCCGCAGTAAACGGTACATGAAGTTTTCAGCGTTTTGCCCGGCCTGTTCAAGGATGCCATCTTCTAAAGCGGCCTTTTCGATCTCGTCTTCTGCCGCTCGCCGGGCAGTTGTTTCCAGGTTCACATCGCCGTGGGTCAACAGACCGGTATCGCGATTATAAACATAGGATTTTTCATTATCCAAGGTGGCAATGAAGATCTCGGGGGCAGGCATGCGCACATATAACACATTATCTTGCACCCACATATCTTTGGGTCCCAACTTAGAAAGATCCACGCCGGCGATCACAATGCCATGAGCTACAAAGAGCAGGCGGTCTCCAAACAGTGTCGCAAACATCCCCTGGCCGGTTTCTGCAGTGATCACCTTTTCGACGGAATACTGGATCGTTTCGAGACGCGCCAGGGAACGCACCTGATATATGATGGTCACCGGATCGGGGATCACGGTAGGCGTTGGATTCAACACACTAGAAACCTGGGTGCTCAAGCCGCTGGTCATATCACTGACCGGCTGCACAGCCTGCTGCACTTTCTGGAAGCTTTGCTGAATCAAGGTTAAAATTAAAAATGCTGATACGGCAGCAGTCACCAGAATGCCAATCAGCAAGATCCAAGGGATAATAGAACTCTTTGCATTATTCATAAATCTAATTATACTTCAACAATCTGTAAATTTGGAACATACCCATTTCGATTAACTCTATGCCTATCGGAACCCTGGCGCTGCATCTTCATATACCGGGCTGCTTTTCTCTAAAGGATAAGCGCAGCCGCTTAAAAGCATTGATCGCCCGGCTGCAGCGCGAGTTCAATATTTCTGCCGCCGAAATGGATTACCAGGATACCTGGACAGAAACACTGCTGGGCTGCGCAATGATTAGCAACGATACCTCTCATATTCAAAGAAGCTTGCAGCAGATACCCGGCTGGATCGAACATCATTGGCCGGATGTCAGCGTGGTATCCCAAGAGATCGAAATCATCTAAAAAGGAGAAGCATGGATCTACAACTAAAAGATTTACGCTGCCTGGTTACCGGCGCCAGCCGCGGGTTGGGATATGCGACCGCGCGAGGATTGGCGCTAGAGGGCGCTCGGGTGGCCATCAACAGCCGAAATCAAGAAAATATCTCAAAGGCGGCGGAAACCATTGCCCAGGAAACAGGCTCTCAGGTGGTCGGCCTGGCCGGCGATGTAGCCGAACCCAAGGTTTCAGAAACGCTTATTAATGAAGCAGCAGCAGCCTTGGGGGGATTGGATATTCTCATTACCAACGCGGGCGGGCCCCCACCGGGAAAATTCGAGAGCTTCGACGATGCCACCTGGCAAAAAGGCATCGAGCTTTCCCTGATGAGTCACGTAAGATTGATCCGCTGCGCCTTGCCTCACCTGCGCCAATCTGCCAAAGCCAGCGTGCTAGCAATCACATCCTATTCCGTAAAGCAGCCCATTCCCAACCTGGTGCTCTCCAACAGCATCCGCGCGGCAACCATCGGGCTGATCAAAACGTTGGCACTGGAACTGGGCCCGGAGGGCATTCGCTTTAATTCCATCCTGCCAGCCTGGACCGAAACAGAACGCGTCTATGATCTGATGTTAGCCCGCGCCCGGGCGAATGGCACAACGCTGGAAGAAGAAATTTTGAAACAAGCTAAAGACAGCCCATTCGGTCGCATGGGCAAACCCGAAGAATTCGCCAATGCGGCGGTATTCCTGGTATCACCGGCGGCGGCGTATATTACCGGCGTTATGCTCAGCGTGGACGGCGGAATGTACAAAGGCACGTTCTAGGAAAGCGCCCCAGCCTGGACTATTCGATGGTTGCCAGGAATTTGCGCGCCATCTCACCCACATTGGAATCCGTGCTAATCCCGACCCAATTGTCTTCCGGGCGAACCAGGTTGACCACTACGATCCCTGCGCCATTGAAAATGGCGCTGCGAGCCTCCCTCAGATCCACACCGCCAGCAGCCGATATGAGTACTTCGAACTTACTGCGAACTCGATTGACGTGACGGTACTGGATCACCTTGTTGCGCGTGCTTTCTTCGTCGCGCCCACGATGCAGTACAATAACACGCGGCGGTTTCTTGAGTTGCATGAGCACGCGCAATGGATCTTGAACACCCAGCATATCAACCATCGAGTCCATGTTCATCTCGGCACAGGCTGCAATAAAGATATCCAGGGCTTCCGTAGGGGAACTACCCAATATGGTGGCAGCAGTCGCTCCGGCAGAACTTACCATGCGAACTTCTTCAAAAGCGCCATCAACCGTTTTTAAATCTGCAACCAAATGGCCTTTCCAAAGGCTGCGGATCATTTTGATACCAGCCAAACCTTCCCGCTTGATGAACGGAGTGCCCGCCTCAATAATAATACGTTCGCTTTGCACAATCGCCGGCAAAATGCTCCGCACCATGGCAAGATCATTGTTGAAAGCAATTTGCAAGTAACGCGTATTGTGATACAGCATTGGCAACCCGCTATTCTTTCTTCGTCTCGATCAAAGCATTAGCGACCTGACTTATGTTCGATGGAACAAAGAGAATGATCTTCTCGGATGGATCGGCAGCAATATCGCGTATGGTTTGCAGCGTGCGCAAATGTAAAGCCCCAGAACTCCTGGCAAGAGTTTCAGCAGCCTGGGCCAGGTTCTCAGAAGCTGATAACTCACCCTGAGAGGCAATGATCATAGCGCGACGCTCGCGCTCCGCCTCGGCCTGCTTGGCCATGGCGCGTTTCATTTCCGCTGGCAGTTCAACTTCCTGGATCTTGATGGCCTCAACGTCAACACCCCAGCCGCTGGTTTCGGCATCTACAATTTCCTTGATACTGTCGGCAATGCGCTCGCGTTCTGTTAGAACGAAATCCATTTCGGAATTACCAATCACATCTCGCAGCGCGGCCTGGGTGTATTGGCGCACGGCAAAGACATGATCTTCAATTTTGATGATCACGTCTTCAGGCGTCACTACTTTAAAATACACCACGGCATTCACCAACATTGGGATATTATCCTTGGTGATCACCTCCTGGCGAGGAATATCCGCTGTCTTGATCCGCATATCCACTCGGCGCATCGACTGGATGATTGGGAACACAAAAGTCAGGCCAGGATCGCGAGTGCCCGCATATTTTCCCAGCATAAACACAACGCCGCGCTCATACTGGTAGAGCATTTTGATTCCAGCCAGAACCATTAAAACCAAAACCGATAATATAGCCCCCAATGCACAAAGTCCTGCAGCAGCAAAGCCTTCCATTTTTCTACTCTTCCTTTCTGGATTTTCGATCCAAATTCACTGGTTTGGCACAAACAAGGGAAAAAGGATGTTAATTCCCCTGCAAATACTTCATCGGTATTCGCATCAGCCGTTTAAGGAGACGCTGACGAGGGGAAGGCCGGCAAATACCATCTATACCTGCCTGCATGGTTGCCAATGCTTCTAGCTGCCGGCCCTGGCGAAACTGTAGTTTCGAGATCGCCTGCATGGCATAAGCCCGCAGATCAGACTCTCCAATCTGTTTGAGAATCTCGGCTGAATGTTCATAAGCGCTCATCGCTTCGTCCAGGCGACCAAGTTTTTCCAAGGCTGCAGCCTGATTTCCCAATACCAAAGCCTGCCGGCGTAGATCGCCGCCTTCGGTAAACAGTTCCAGCGTGCCAGTCAGCGCTCGCAAGGCTTGCTCTGGCTGTCCAGCCTGCAGCAAAGACACGCTCTGATCATTCTTCATCTCTGCGGCCATGAGAAAATCGCCACATGCGCTGTAACCCGCTGCAGCAGCCTGATAAAGTTCTTGGGCGGCAGGGTAATCCATCCGACGATAGGCAAGCCCTGCTTCGCCAGCAAGTTGTTCTGGGGACAGCGTTTCACACATTGCCGGAACCCCTTAGAGGGTGATCTCCAGCAAACCCTCCGCAACAGAACGCAGCTTCACCACTGACATTTCACTCAAGCGCTGAGCAAGTTCGAGGTACGGGCGGTTGACCGGCATACATACGAAGGATTGCAATTCGGGCGAAAGCTCCTTGAAATCTTTAAGAGCCTTCTGGCGCAGGAAATACATGCCTAACGGGCCGCGCTGGTCTAGAAAATACCTGGCCTGGTAACCTAGTGCTTCGGCCAACACATCTAGAATTGGCATTGGGAGGGGTTCTTCACCCAATTCGTATTTACGTAACTGCTCGGGATCCAATTCGGCCTTGGCCGCAAAATCACTGAGAGAAAGACCGTTTTCAACCCGGGCTTTGCGGATCATGGCGCCTACCATACGCTGGCGCAATGCTAAAACCGCTTTCGGATTCAGCGGATGATCCTCCTCCGGTTGGTACACTTCAGACTCCCAAAAATGTTCCATTGGAACTTCCAGGAAATAAGCCAGCATCTCCAATTCGGGTAAAGAGGGAGATTGATCCCCAAGCTCATAGGAATTAAATACATCATCGGAGATACCCAAGGCCTGGGCGCATTCTGCCACGGTCTTATTAGTGGATTGGCGCGCGCCTCGAATTAAAATACCCAGTTTTTTTGCTCGCAGTCGTAAAACGCTTGTTTTCATGATGCCTTTACCCTACTCATTAAATCTTTTGATCTGTCGTTTTCTTTATTATAGCAAAAAAGGGATTTCTATGTTTCCCTATCGCCGGCGGCGGTTCTGAGCCAGGATATCGGAGACGCTGGCGCCAAACACTTCTGGTCCAAGCTTGAAACCCGCCGCTTCCAGGCGAGGAGTAAATAGAGGCCGAATCCCAGTTGGCTTTAATTCACCAATAATCCTATTATCTGAGCTAATGCCGGTCTGTTCGAACTTGAACACATCGGTCAACACAATCGTATCACCTTCCATGCCGGCCACTTCGGTGATCGCAGTCACCTTACGAGAGCCATCTTTCAGGCGCGATTGCTGCACAATTAGGTCGACCGCAGAAGCGACCTGCTCGCGAATCACTTTGATCGGTAGGTCCATGCCAGACATCAATACCATCGTTTCCAGGCGTGAAAGGGCATCACGAGGGGAATTGGCATGCAAGGTGGTCAGAGAACCGTCATGCCCTGTGTTCATGGCTTGCAGCATATCCAGGGCCTCGCCGCCACGGCATTCTCCAACCACGATCCGGTCAGGCCGCATACGCAAGGAGTTACGCACCAGGTCGCGGATGGTAACGTGACCTTTGCCGTCCAGGTTGGCCGGTTTTGTTTCCAAACGGACGATATGATCCTGGCGGAGTTGTAGTTCTGCCGCGTCTTCCACAGTCACAATGCGCTCATCATCAGGGATAAAACCAGAAAGAATGTTTAGTAGGGTGGTCTTGCCAGATCCGGTTCCACCGGAAACGATAACATTCAAACGAGATATAACACAGACTCGCAGAAATTCTGCCATCCCTTCGGTCAGGGATTTGTATTCGACCAACTGCTTGACCGTCAGCTTATTCTTACCGAATTTACGAATAGTAATACCGGGACCGTCCAAAGCCACGGGCGGGATAATGGCATTCACACGAGAACCATCTGGCAGGCGGGCATCGACCGTAGGGCTATCGGAATCAATACGCCTGCCTAGAGGCAAAATGATCCGCTCGATGATACGCAGCACATGGGCATCATCTTCGAAGACCACATTAGTTTTCTGCAGCTTGCCTTTGCGCTCGACATAAACTTTACGTGGGCCAATCACCATCACTTCGCTGATATCTTCATCATCCAACAATGGTTGGATAGGGCCATATCCGAGCAAATCATCCTGCACATCTCTAAAAACCTGCAAACGCAAGCTTTCAGGAAGGTTCAAACGGGTCTGTTGATAGGCACGTTCAACACCTTCTTGAATAGCCTGGGCACGCGTCTCTACGGTAGGCGGATTCATTTCCAGATCGCGCGTCACAGCGCTGATCAGGAAAACCCTCAGCTTCGCCAGGTCCGCAGACTGGTTCGAAGGACTCCGAGGAGGTAAGGTCATTGTTCTGGCCCTCCCGCTTCTTCCTCTTTGGGTTGAAGCCAAACAATCATATTACTATTGACCGCCAGGAATGGGCATTGTTTCATCACTTCCCCAGTTTTATGGTCGAATACCGTAGCATTGGTGACAGACAGAAACTGTCCGGAAGAATTCAATTCATCACTAACACGTTCTCCGGCACGCACATAAATCATCCCCTCGATACGATGCGTGGTAGTCTGGATCACAGCACAAATTGAATCTTTATTTACATAATTTGTGTAGAATTTTCCCTTATCATCATAATGTAATACCATCTTTTCTCACCTCATCTAGACAATTATTGTGCTCCGCTTTCTGCATCCAGCACAGGCATGACATATCCGATGCCTGAACGAGTGACGATATGTTCCGGCTTGCGCGGGTCTTGTTCTAACTTCTGGCGTAAACGCGAGACACTTACCCACAAGATCTCTTTATCCTCGACATACTCATCGCCCCATACATCTCTTAACAACTGATCGGAAGGCACTACCCGCCCCACTGAATGAGCCAATTGAAGCAGGATACGATATTCTGTCGCAGAAAGGTATATCATCTTATTATTCAAAAAGACCTCGGCTCGCGCATAATCGATCCGCAAGTCTCCATGCGTAAAGACAGCTTCGTGCCCGGCAACTGGTTCCGCCAACTGAGCCCGCCGTAAGACAGCACGCACGCGGGCTAATAATTCAGTCGCCGAAAAAGGCTTGACAATATAATCATCGGCGCCAAGATCCAGACCACGCACACGATCTTGCTCTTCGCCTTTGGCAGTCACCATAATAATGGGCACACTCGAAAATTCACGAATACGCCCACACGCCCCGAACCCATCCAGACCCGGCATCATGACATCCAACAATACCAGATCCGGTTTAAGCGAAGCCACCATTTCAACTGCCTGCTGCCCATTATACGCTTGATATACCCGATAATTTTCAGTCATCAGGTTGGCCTCCATCAAACGAACATAACGGGGTTCATCGTCAACGATAAGAATGCTCACTTTCATGCTTTTGACTCCTGAATATTAGCCTGGGAAACCACATTTTCAACCTGGATAACAGGTAAATCCACACAAAATGTAGTTCCTTCCCCAAATGTCGACTCAACATTGATCACGCCTTGATGAGCTAACACAATCTCCTGACAAATATATAATCCCAAACCTGTACCATGCACCTTGGTAGTGTTATCCGGAACACGGTAAAAACGCTCAAACAAGCGGCCAACATGTTGTGGGGCGATTCCCGGGCCATAATCTCTTACCATGAGCTGGCATCTATCCCCACTTTTGCCCAAAACGATCTCAATCGATGAGCCAGGTGCATATTTGACCGCATTGCTGATCAGATTGTCCAGAACCTGTGTCAGCCGAACAGGATCTGCCTGGATAGTCACAGGCAATGCATCCAATGTCATTTGTATCTGATTATATAGCGTTCGAGCCCGTAAGACAACTTCTTGCAGCAGAATATCTAAGCGGATCTGCTGCATTTGCATATTCAAGGTGCCGGTTTGTAAACGAGATGAGTCTAAAAGATCGTCGATCAAACCTCTCAGGCGATCGGCCTCATCATCGATGACCGTTAGGAATTCTCGGCGAGCATCTTCATCCCAAGAAATGTCCTGGCGCAACAGAGTAGTCGCATATCCCTTGATAAAACCCAGAGGCGTGCGTAATTCGTGAGATATCGTTGCAATAAAATTCTCTTGAAGTTCTTGCAAGCGCTTATCAGCTTCCAGGTTCGCTATGCGATTGATCAGGCGCTCGCGCACTAAGAGCTGACCGACAAAATCTGCGACAAATTCAGCCAGATAAATCTGATCTGTCGAATAGGAAGGCCCACCAAAACGCCCCAAGACAACGGCGCCTAAAAGGTTATCACCCGACCGGAGCGGCAAACCAAGAAAATATCGCAAACTCAAGCGATCCGTTTCCCAAGAATTTAAACGCTCAATTTGGATCAAGGCGCCGTTCACGGCAACCACCTCATTGGCCATAAGCTCGCCCCAGGACAGTTCTGCTTCTGCGGAACGCCCCCGACCAATGACGCGCGCATATACTGGCTCCAATTCTTCCTGACGATAGGAATATAGCATCAGGTTATCAAAGATGAGCACAGGGCGAGCAAGCCGGGCAATTTCATCCAGAGCTTGTTCGATATCAGCAGCCTGGGCAACCGCTTTACTGATCGCATAAACCGCCGCCAATTCTTGGGGGCGCAGCGAATTAGGAGATGGGCCAGTCGAGGTTAGAATTGGATTCATTGATCAATAAAGAAAAAGAGAGAATAGAACCTTTACCGACTTCCGAATAAACCTTCACTGAGGAGCCGTGCGCTTCGACGATGCGCCTGGCAAGAGTCAGGCCAAGCCCAGTACCGCCAGCGTGGCGAGTATCCGATCCATCTAACTGATGAAATGGTTCAAAAATTTCATCAATTTGATCTGGGGGAATTCCAATGCCTGTATCCTTGACCTTGAAGGTTACCAACCCATCTTCAATGATGGCTTTTAAAGTCACAGTTCCTCCGGGGTGGGTAAATTTAACAGCATTATCCAGGAATTGTATAAGCACCCATTGAATTTTTTCTACATCGACTTTCAAGGTAGCCATGTCGACCGGCATTTGTATCACCAACTCGATATTGCGGGCGCGAGCCAGTTCCGTTCCACGCTCAGCCACAATTCTAATGATATCGTTTACTGCCACCTCGCTCAAATTGAGGAACAACTCGCCTTTAGCAGTCAATGAAAATTGGATGAGATCGTCGATCAATTTCTCAAGGCGAGCTTCAGAGCGTAATAGAACATTTAAAGCGTCGGATTGATCTTGGGTCAACTGGCCCAAACTGCCATCGGCGAACAGAGTAAGATAGCCCTTAATGTGGGTTAACGGGGTACGTAACTCATGGGAGATACTGGCAACAAAACTAGACTTAAGTTCATTCAGCCGTGAAAGCTTGTTGAGCGCTTTCTGTAAATCACGCGTGCGTTCTTCAACACGTTGCTCTAGCTGACGGTTAGAACGCTGCAGAGCGCTTTGCAATTGCAATATCTGCTCGGTAACAACCTGATCCAGTATTTCGCGGTTGACCAAACCCGTCTCGAGCAGAACCTGGCCAAACAACACCGATGAGCCTGCCCTGATTCGCAGCCGATGTGCTTCCAAAGCGCCCTGTAAAGCTTGTGGCGTCAGAACTCCCTTTTCCAACAAAATCTCGCCGAGACGCGGGACAAGTATTTCGGGCGCAATGGGGGTGTCGGATGGCGGTAATGAAGCATCCAGCGCGCTTTCAGAGATACTAACGGCTAAAGCCAGATTCACGCCACAATGAGGGCACTCCCAATCCTGTGAGGAGACCACCTTACTGCAGCGAGGGCAAAGCAAATGAAGATCTGTTACGTTTTTTTCCAATGCTATATTTCCCTGAACAGTTAAATGATATCCCGACTTTAATAATCGTGCAATGGAGAGTATAACACACGCAGAGCAATCGCATTCAGAACGATTTTTGCCACTCGATGAGGAAATGGGAGACCATTTTGAGAGATTACAATTGCCCACCAGGACAGATATAATTGCCCTATATGAATGCAGACATCATAATTTCCTCGAATTTACAAAGATGTAAAGTAAATGTAAGGTAAAAAAACACAAATATGCGGCATAATCATGATGTTTGATATATGTCAGCAAACCACCAAAGGCATTCTAAATAAATAAATTCTCAGTCCTTGTGGATTATTTCAATGGTTTGCTGTCTCAAAGACAGGTATGTTGGTAGCAAACGAATTGAAAATTTTGATCATCGATGATGATACGGATCTGACAACCATGTTGGGAATCACCTTGCATGGGTTGGGCTGCCAGGTAATTTGCGCAAACTCTGCTCCGGAGGGAATAGAGAAAGTAAAAACTTGCAACCCGGATCTCATTATTATCGATTACATGATGCCCATTATGAATGGATCAGAAGTATGCCAGGCTATCCGCTCTTTTTGCCATACTCCTGTCCTGGTATTATCTGTGTTGGATGATCCTGATCTCATCGCAAAAACACTGGATGCCGGAGCAGATGACTATATGGTTAAACCTGTTCCGCCGAAGGTGTTATTAGCAAATATTAATAATCTTACCCGACGGAACATCAAAAAAGCCCAGATAGCAGCATTTCAATAGAATCGGGTCTTTTGGCGTGTGAACATCGCATGGATTGGATGGAATATATTTCTGGCACTCAAGATGCGGCGAGAAACAAGAGGAGATGGTAATTTGCAAATTCCGAATAAACCAACCGATCATCATCTCAGTGATCGATCGGAAGATAAGTGGGGACTATCCGAAGCCGCTAAAGCTTTGAGGCGGTTACAAGAAAACCCGCGCGTAAAATATGTGGTAATCGCCGTGCCCGTAGAAGCATGTCCTGCCTGCCAGAAAATCGCCGGAACTTACCCTAAAGATAAAGTGCCCAAGCTACCAATCGAATCCTGTTCCCATCCATTGGGCTGCCGCGCATACTATCTGCCATACCTGAATGATATATACCCTTAGGAACTACATGGGCGGTTACTGCTGCGCAATAATCAAGATCAATCGACAGAATTTTCGGATTTAAGCAGGTTTTCAACCAAGGCAAAAGCATCTTCTTGCGATTTTACAAGTTCCTCCACCTGGGCCTCACGAATGGCCTCAAGTAAGTATCCGATTTGCGGACCCGGCTGTATGGAAAAACGTTCGATCAGTTGACCACCATTCACCAATACAGGCGGCTTTACCACCTGGTTGTTTTTTTCCCACCATGCCTCTAACAATAATCGAACAATATCCAGATGCCTACTCCAGGTATCCTGGGGCAACGTCACGCCATATGTACCCATCACATCGGCTAAAGAAAGCAAACAGATATCCACTCCAGCCAGGCCTGTTTCGCGATAGAAGCGATAAATCGCGCGCTGCGTAGGCGGTTCCTGGGCATTTGAAAACCACAGCGGACGCATATGGCAACGAATAATGTTTGATAAGCGCTCGATTTCGGGGTTGCTGAGGTGCAGCTTATGGGACCGAGCAGCAGCCACGAGGACACCCTTTTCATCGTGGTTGAAGAAACGCGCTCGACCAGTATCATCAATTTGCCTGACCAGAGGTTTTGCAATGTCATGATAAAGAGCAGCCAAAAAGAGAAGAGGTCGCACAGTTCTATCGGGAACTATTGGAAAAGCCAGGTGGACTGCTATCTGTTCACGATACCGACCGAGGCGTAGGGACACCATCCCCAATGCCAGGCTGGCCGCCTTTTCTTGATCATACGCTGGGCGAAGAACATCAAGCAATGTTTCGAGCCTAGATACAACGTCCAGGGTGTGTTCCCAGGCATCCTGGACATGAGGCAAATCCTGACCAATGCCCTTGAGGGCAGGCAGTTCTGGCAACACATAAGGCAAAATATCCAGGTGATCCAGCAATCGTAAACCAGCAGCAATTTGCTGTCCATCCAGGATACGAAATAGCTCATCGCGCACTCTTTCGATGGATATGCGCGGCAAAAGACCGACCGCCTGGCGCATCAATACCAATGTTTCGGGAAGCAAATTAAAACCGAGCGCGTTCCCCTGCCGGACAGCTCGCATAACCCGCAACGGATCATCGATGAAGGATGTTGAAGAACAAGCGCGCAAACGTTTTGCACGCAGATCGGGCTCACCACCGAGGGGATCTGACAGGGTATCAAGCGCGCGGATGTCCAAGGCAATGGCATTGATAGTGAGATCACGCGCCAATAGGTCACTTTTCAGATCATCTCCCCGAAAACCCGCAAAATCCAAAAATATTCGCCCCAAAACTGGCGCATGCCAAACGACCCGAGCAGCATTATGTTCCTGGTCAAGTGGATAATAAGCTGCTCCCAAGGCATCTGCCACCCGGCGGGCAGGCTGCTGCGCATCTCCTGGCAAAGTAAAATCCAGATCGTGAACAGTCTTTTGGAGTAACAGATCTCGCACCGCCCCCCCCACCAGATAAACGGGTAGATCGGGCGGCAATGCTCCACGCACCTTATCAAGGATCGAGCGGAATGTATCATCCATGCTGATCAGGTATCAGGTTGCGGAGGCCGGTATCGCCCTGCAGCAACAGTACCGATAAAACGCAGGTTGCGGTAATATTCATCAATATCCAGGCCATAGCCAAATACAAATTTATCGGGTATCACAAAGCCAACGTAATCAACCGGCGCAGCTACCTCACGACGTTCCGATTTGTCCAGCAGCGTACACACCCGCAGGCTTTTCGGGCGGCGGGTTTGCAAAAAATCTACGACCGCCCGGATGGTGTAACCGCTATCGACAATATCTTCCACCAATAATACATTCCGGTTGTGAATATCCGTATTTACATCTAGAGTGATACGCGGCTGCCCACTGGTCTGGCGCGCGCCCACACCATACGAAGACACCGCCATAAACTCCAACATGTGCGGTATTGTGATGTGCCGCATTAGGTCACACAAGAACAACACGCCTCCCCGCAAAATACAGACTAGAAGTAAATCCATCCCCTGGTAATCCCGACTAATCTGCTCGCCGAGATCAGCAATTCGTTTCTGCAAAACTTCTTCAGAGAATAAAACTTCATCGAGAAATTCGTGATAATCTTGTATCATAACAACCTCAGCGGGGCACCTTATGATGCCGACGGCAGCGCGCCTCATATAGTTCAGCCGCACCCACGATCACCACCGGATCATTGTAATTCGCCGGGGCGCCATTCACCAACCGCTGCGTGCGCGTGGCCGGCTCACCGCAAACCATGCATATAGCTTGTAGTTTATCTACCTTTTCAGCCAGGGCCATCAGTGCAGATATTGGACCAAACGGCTCAGCGCGAAAATCCATATCCAAACCTGCCAGGATCACTCGCAAGCCCTTCTCGGCCAATTGCTGAACCAAAGGAACGACATCATTATCCAAGAATTGCACTTCATCGATCGCCACCACGGTTGTGTCCGGCTCTAGCAGCTCCAAAATCTGGCCAGCTTGTTGGATGGGTATTGCGCCAAAATCGCTACCCGCGTGGGAAGTAACTTTTTGTTCCGCATAGCGAGTATCAATAGAAGGCTTAAATACTTGCACTTTCTGCCGAGCGATCGCTGCCCGCCTTAAACGCCGGATCAACTCATCCGTTTTTCCACAAAACATGGAACCTGTAATCACTTCAATCTGTCCTGAATGATGCTTCATATGCTCCTCGCTTAAAAGTAAACAGGCAGATATTATGCCATCTGCCTGTTAAGTGTACCGGAATATTCCGATCGCGCAAGCTCTAAACTACAACTTCACCTGTTTCGGTAAATTCGTAGCCGAATTGGCGTAAGCGCTTTTTAAGATCAGCCAAGGATTTGCGGCCAAAACCATCGATCGCCAGCAAAGCCGCCTCGCCATCAGTTAACCGCTCCATGATCTGGCCGACAGTGGTAATACCAGCTTTGAGTAGAGCTTCGGTCGGACGAGATCCCAGGTTTAATTCTTCTACCGGGCGCAGCGGGGAAGTACGCTCAGATTCACGGCTTTGCACATCATCTAGGTATTGCTGCCGGGCCTGCAGCTTCTTATAGAAGCGGTCTACCTGACCTTCCGTGTCAACGATACGCTGCTCGCCAGTGAAGAACGGATGACACTTAGAGCACACATCGGTACGGATGAGCTTAACGGTTGAACCTGTAGTCCAGGTGTTTCCACATGCGCAAACCACCTGAGCATCTGGATAATAAGTTGGATGGATATCTTTCTGCATAAGTTTCTACCTTTTTATACCATAACCGGTTACGATACAGCTTCAGGAGTTTCTTCAGCAACCGGTAAAACATTAACACGCTTTTTATCATCACGAATGATCTCATACATCACGATGCCATCGATCGTGGCAAAAAGCGTATCGTCTTTACCTTTTTGAACATTCAAACCAGGCTTAATACGAGTACCACGCTGGCGGACCAGGATATTTCCTGATTTGACCAGTTCGCCGCCATATTTTTTCACACCCAAACGTTGTGAATTACTATCTCGACCGTTGCGGCTGGAACCGCCGCCTTTCTTGTGAGCCATATTTGCCTCCTATCCTAACTCAATGGAGTCGATCTTCAAACGAGTGTATTGCTGTCGATGCCCCCGCTTCACGCGCATGCGCTTCTTTTGGAGATATTTGAAAACGATCACCTTGGGGGCTTTTACCTGAGAAACCACCGTAGCAGTTACCTTGGCTCCGGAAATAAAAGGAGCACCCACTACTACATTCTCATCTTCCGCTACCAGGAGCACGCGCTCCAGATCGACTTCTTCACCTACCTCGGACGGAAAGCGATCGACATCGATCACCGAACCGATGACGGCTTTATATTGTTTACCGCCATCTTCAACAATTGCATACTTCATATTCTTTTTTCTCCAATCTTCACTTCACCGCAAGGCTCGCGCCCATACTTGTTTTGCGCCGAAAAAGCTTGATGCGCAAGCATCCGGGGAAGTTGGAATTACGGACATATAGTCCAACAAAATATTGTCCCAGCAACTCTCTGCCGGGACAGTGCGGGCTGAATTATAATAGGGTTACGAATGGCTGTCAACATTCAATTGCCGATTAATTTGTTGGGTACTGTATCTTTGCGTAAGGAAATTCATGATGGGCTCTAAAAATGCACCTAGAACAAGGGCTAAGCTTACCCAATCTGTGGCTTCATGCAATCAATTTTGGCGACAAATGCCACATGTGCGGACAAACAACTTGCGAAAAAGTGCCTTGGAGAGCTCGCCGGGAAAGCCATTTTTGAAATTCCTTACTGAAGGATACAGTATCATTTGTTGGTTTTGTGGTATTCTTAATGTTATTATCGGTCATCAAATCCAAAAAATGAATGATTCCTGCCCTCAATGTGGTTTTGTAAACCCAGCCGGAATGCGCTTCTGCGGCAATTGTGGTGCGCGCCTGGAGATGAAGTCCGCATCACAAACACCCCGCGCCGAAATTACACCAGATCAATTGGGAGCGATGATTGGTGCAGATTTATTGGAACGCTTCCGCAAAGCCGGGCTAGAAGCTCGCGGCCAACGCCGAAATGTGACCATTCTATTTGCAGATATCAGCGGCTTTACCCATCTTTCTACCCGGATCGATGAGGAAGTTCTCTACGATCTTATCCGCCAGTACAGTGGAATACTCGCCAGAGATGTTTACAAATATGAAGGAATGGTAGACAAATTTACCGGCGACGGACTCATGGCATTGTTTGGAGCACCAATTGCGCTGGAAAATAACGCCGAGTTGGGAGTGCGAGCTGCGATGGATATGCTTTCGGATGTTGCCAATTTGGGCAAAGAAATGAATTCTCAAATTGGCATCCCTTTGCATATTCGGGTTGGAATTCATTCGGGTTCGGTTATTGTTGGCGGCATCGGCTCTAACATGCTGATGAATTATACAGCCATCGGAGATACCGTTAACCTGGCGCACCGGCTAGAAAATGCTACTCAACCGGGTACGATCATGGTAAGCGAAACTGTCTACAGACAGACGAGTATGCTTTTCGATTACGAGGCTCAGCCTGGCCTGCTTTTAAAGGGTTTTGACTACCCTATCACCGGATACCGGGCGCTTCAAGCGAAAGAGACCCCTGGATTGACACGAGGCATCGAGGGCTTACATGCGCCCATGGTTGGACGCGAGCAAGAATTAACTCAACTTCAGACCATGTTGAATCGGACAGCGGCTAAACAGCCAGGACAATTTGCCCTGATCGTGGGCGAAGCCGGGCTTGGAAAAAGTCGCCTTGTTCGGGAATTAAAGGATTACGCCCACGAGATCCATGTGCCCGTGCTGGAAGGCCAAAGCCTGACATACCGACGTTCAGTGATCTATTGGATCTTTCAGGATCTGTTACGCAATTACCTGAATGTAACTGCGGATATGTCCAGCAGTGAAACCGGCAAACGGTTGATCGAGAAGGTTGTAACGCTCCTTCCGGAAAGAGCAAGCGAGATAATCCCCTACCTGGAACATTTGCTTTCTCTGCCCATTTCGGATGTACGCATGGCGCGACGCATCGAATACCTCGATGCAAGCCAACTTCGCCAGCAAATCTTCATGGCAGTTCGCAGCATCCTACGGGCCGAAATGCTCGAGAGGCCACTGCTGATCATCCTGGAAGATCTACATTGGGCGGATGATACCTCACTAGAACTACTCCAGTTCTTATTAGAAACAATGGACGATGCGCCGCTGTTCATTCTGGCTATCAGCCGCCCTTTTCAGGAAGGCCTCTTGCAAAAAATAACCGATCAGGCTGCGCTGCGCATGCCAGAGCGTTTTGCCCTGATCCAGCTAAAGAGCCTCTCACCCAAGCAAAGCCAGGAGCTGCTGGTACGCCTGCTTTCTTTACCAAAATTACCAGAAAACTTACGGGAACAGATCGTGCGACAGGCATCTGGCATTCCTTTCTACCTGGAAGAGATTGTGCGTATGCTGATCGATCAGGGTGTTTTGCAGCGAACAGAATACCAATGGAACGTCAATCCACAAGTCAACATTGAAAATCTGGGAGTACCCAATTCACTCCAGGGCCTGATCCTGGCCCGTTTTGATCGGGTCGACCCGGTTCAACGCCAGGTGCTCCAGGTGGCATCGGTAGTGGGACGCGAATTCAACCGGTCAGTCGTGAAGCATGTCGTTAACAAACTGGATGATCATGAAATAGTTGAAGCGCTTTCGGTGTTAATGAAACGTGAATTTATTGAGATCCTGGATGAAGGCGGTATTTATGCCTTCCGGCATGCAATTGTGTCTGATGCAATTTACAGCACGCTGCTTAAGCGCGATCGCACTGAACTGCATGGGCAGGTGGGCGAAGCAATTGAGGAATTATATGCTGACCAGTTGGAAACTCAGATCGACCTGCTGGCGCGTCACTTTTCCTGGAGCGATAAAAAACATCGAGCGCTACATTATCTGCTCCTAGCAGGACAGAAGGCTGCCAGGAGCTATATCGGCGACCAGGCCCGGATCTATTACCAGGATGCCATCGAACTGCTCGGCCAGATCAAACACCATCACCGCCAAGCTATCCAGATTTACATGGGGATGGGAGATATTTTGAATCTAATGGGCGAATATCCGACCGCTCGCCAGCATTACGAACAGGCACTCAGGGTTATCCAGGCAGAGGCTCCCCGGCAGTATGTAGAAGAGCGCAGTTCGCTGCATCGCAGGATTGGTGCCACCAACGAACACCAGGGGGATTATTCGCAAGCGCTCACATGCCTGGCGATTGCCCAAGAAATTCTCAATGAAGATCCAATGCCCAGTGCGATCGAAAAGGCTCTTATCCTGAATGATATCGGTTGGATTCAATTCCGACGAGGCAATATGGATTCTGCCGAAGAGAACCTTCTCAAAGCACTCTCTCTAGCTCAACAGACCCCGCGTCATGATGTGACCGCATCCATATATAACAGATTAGGCGGTGTCTATTACGACAAGGAAGATCTTGACAAAGCCATCGACTACGTTCAGAAAAGCCTGGCATTGCGCGAAGAGATTGGCGATTACGTGGCGGTAGCACGCACATATAACAACCTGGGGCTATTGGATTTAAAACGAGGCCAATGGGATAGTTCGCTGGTAAATTTCAATCACTGCCTGGATTTGCATGCCAATCTTGGCGATGTTGAGGGAATCATCGATGTACACGGCAACCTGGGATTGCTGCAACTTGATCGCGGCAACATCCAGGAAGCTTATTACCATTTTCAACAATCGCTTGAGAAAGCCAAACAAATCGGCCTTTCCTACATCGTGGCCATAACCTATATGTACCTGAGCCGGTTGTATGTGCAAACAGGTGAATGGCAAAAATCGCTGGAGTATGGACAACTCAGCTTGAGCACATTTATCGATATTGGCGCGCTGGATGAAATCATAGATGTTTTCACCAACCTGGGCCTGGCTACACTAGGAATGGGGAACATTGATGAAGCCGAACGGTGGGCATGGGAGGCAAGAAACTCATTCGGCCAAACGGAGACTGAAATCCTGGAAAGCCCAACTGACGACCGCGGGAGAGCTTTACGGCTGCTGGGCGATATCAGCCTGCTCAAAAATGACCACGAAAAAGCCAGGGAATACTATCAGAAATGCCAGAGGATTTTCGAAATTCTCAATGATCGCCTGGAACAAGCCCGCACAACGCTTGCCATGGGCCTGCTGGCGAAGAATTGCAATGACCCGGAATGCGCCCAAACACTTTTCGATGATGCTCGCCGTGCTTTTAAACAATTGGGGGCTAACCTGGATTTGAACAAACTGGAAAACATCATCTCGCAATACCCCAATCCGTGATGAACTTCAGCTAGAGAATATCGATCTAGGAATTAACTCAGAAAGGGATCTTACCGATCCCTTTCCAAACACCTGTAATTACCAATCAGCCAATTAGTAACGCAAAAGTAACTACAATGATCGATCGTTGTTATACCGAAAAGCTATGGCTCTTCGATCCAAACGCCAGCCCAAACAATGCTACCCGACCAGTTACCGTAGCCACCAGACCAGTTGCCGTAGCCACCAGACCAGTTACCATAGCCACCAGACCAGTTGCCATAGCCACCAGACCAGTTGCCATAACCGCCAG
>CAZVRZ010000041.1:0-8301 GCA_964629965.1 uncultured Anaerolineaceae bacterium | reverse complement strand
CCATAGCCACCAGACCAGTTGCCATAGCCACCAGACCAGTTGCCATAACCGCCAGACCAGTTGCCATAACCGCCAGACCAGTTGCCATAACCGCCAGACCAGTTGCCGTATTTGCCGGACCATTCTGAGTAATCACCGCGCAGCCGAAATTCGCCAGTGGTTTCATCGAAATAGGAAAAGCCTTCGTAGTGAATCTCGCCTGCCAGGTCAGCCACAATATCAAGTCCGGCATTGGCAGCCCCTTCTATCTCACCCAAAACAGCATCCGGGGCGCTTACCCTGCCAGCACCTTGCTGCCAGACACTGTAAACGGCATCGGTTGTGTCAAGATTAACCCATGGAAAAGCAGAATACATCAGGCGATACTTGACCTGATTGGGGGTCAAGTCAGGATGAGCATCAATGACCAACGCGGCAATGCCGGAAACTACTGCTGCAGACTGGGATGTACCAGCCATCGAAACATAGAAAGGGTTAACTTTATTGGCTTCGTGTTCGCGTACCAGATAAGCGCTTGCCAACATCGTCGAAACCATATGTGCGCCTGGAGCAATCACATCTGGTTTGACGAAAGAATCCAAAGTAGGGCCAGCCGACGAGAAAGGAGCAATGTAATCATCGTTCCAATCAAGCGGGGTGTAATTGTCGGTAAAAGCACCAACCGTTATCACATAAGGGTTATTGCCTGGCACACCAATGGTCAATGGGTTGGGACCAAAGTTTCCAGCAGCTACCACCACTACAATGCCTGCTGCCCAAGCCTGGGTGACAGCCTGGTTGAGAGGATCATCCCAATAAGGTGATTGAACAGGAGCCACCAGGGATAGATTCAAAACACGTATATTGTAAACATCTTTATTTTCTACCACCCACTGAATACCTGAGACCACACTTTCATAAGTGCCATAGCCTCTACCATCCAAAACGCGAGCCATCACCAAGTTTACTCCTGGCGCCACACCATTCCACTCACCGTCTTCACCGACCTGGCTGTTGGCAATGATACCGGTTACATGGGTGCCATGCCCAAACGGGTCCTGTGGTTTTTTGGTGGGTTTAATGAAATCTTTCCAGGCAAGCAATCGATCTTCCATTTTCCCATCTTTATCACGGAAAAGGCCGGCATGCCATCCCATGCCGCTGTCGACGATCGCCACGGTCACACCTTCGCCAGTATAGCCCTGCCCCCAAACATAATCGGCTCCCACAACATCAGGATAATCGGTCGCAGGAGTAGCGGAAGCTCCAGCGCCGGTTGGATTGGCGTTGCCATTCGACAGGCTCTTTACAGATCCATTCAGTGAGATGGCTGTAATTCCCGGCTCGGTCTGTAAGCGTGAAATAGCTGCAACCGGAAGCGTAGCACCAACGCCTCGAATGATGTCCAGCCGCGAAGTAACTTCACCGCCATAACTCTCAACCAGGTCAACCACCTGGTCAACATGATAGCCCTGGACAATATACGAGCCCATCGCCGGGCTAGCGACCGACCCTGATATAAACATTAAGCTAAAAATCAGACTGATGATGATACTTGAAGAAAAAATACGGTAGAATTTTGAATGAGCGCTCACGTTGTCTGTCTCCCAAAAAACAAACCGGATCTGTGTTTCGCTCCAGATCCGCCTAGGAAAAAGAAATAAAAAAGAGAATAAAAAATCTTCTCGGCAGCCTGGCAATCGTTACCTATTAAGATTAAGACCCATAGCTTTGCGCCCCTGGTTTTCACCAAGTTAGCCTTTATCGAGCTATTTTTAGTGTAGCATATCTAGATATTCGAATCAAGACAAGCACCTATCACTTCTGTTAGGTTGCAGGGCGAGTTTTTATATATGAAGTTGTCAGGCAAATTAGGACTTTTGTATCATGGATTGATGACAGTTAGCACTACACAGGATATGTTAAGTAATCAATAATTAGGTTGGATCTATCCAATTTACTCACTTATCTAGCAAAGGAGGCTTTACCAATGCCCGTCAAGGGATGGATCGAAGTGAACGAAAACTATTGTAAAGGGTGTGAGTTGTGCGTTCATAGCTGCCCACAAAACGTTCTCTCGATGGATATGGATCACCTGACACCCAAAGGATATCACCCAGTTAAGCTAAGCGGCGATCATTGCACCGGCTGCGGCATCTGCGCGGTGATTTGCCCGGAAGCTGCTCTCACCGTATATAGAGACGCGCCCGTCCGAAACGAGCGCGGCGCAGCCAAGGTCTAGGAGGTATTATGGCTCGAGAATTGTTGGAAGGCAATTTCGCAATGGCCGAAGCGGCGGTGCGAGCGGGAGTTGAAGCCTATTTTGGTTACCCAATAACTCCTCAAACCGAGATTCTAGAGTGGATGTCTCACCGCATGCCTGAATTGGGCAGGGCATTTCTGCAAGCGGAAAGTGAAGTGGCGGCCATCAATATGGTGTATGGCGCAGCATGCACCGGGGCGCGGGTGATGTCATCTTCCTCCAGCCCAGGAGTAAGCTTGATGATGGAAGGCTTATCCTATATTGCCGGCACGGAGGTACCCGTTGTGTTGATCGATGTGGTACGCGGCGGCCCTGGCCTGGGAAATATCGCCCCATCTCAGGGAGACTATAATCAAATTGTACACGGAGGCGGGCACGGTGATTATCACGCAATCGTTTTGGCGCCAGCCAACGTACAGGAAGCAATCGACCTGACTGTGCTATCATTTGATCTGGCAGAAAAATACCGCTGCATTGCAATAGTGATGGCAGATGGGAGTACGGGCCAAATGATGGAACCGGCAGAGCTGCCCCCCATGCATCCGATTAAAACATCCAGGCCAGATTGGGCCATCACTGGAGCAACCGGAAGAAAACATCGCAGCTTGTCCTCGATCTACATAAAGGCCGAAGATGAGGAAATCACCAATCACCGTCTGTTGAGCCGCTGGTACGAGATCCAGGCTAACGAAGTGCGGTATAAAGAATATTTTCTTGACGACGCCGACATTGTTATTGTGGGTTTCGGAACAGCCGGACGAGTGGCGCTCTCGGCAGTGCGCAGCGCTCGAGCCGAAGGTATCCGAGTGGGGTTGTTGCGGCCGATCACTTTGAGTCCATTCCCGACCCTAGCAATCGAAGCGCTGGCTAAAAAAGCGCAATCGATGCTGGTAGTGGAGATGAATACGGGTCAGATGCTTGAGGATGTCCGCCTGGCTGTTCAGGGACGCATTCCGGTTGAATTTTATGGCCGCTTGGGCGGGGTTGTTCCCTTCCCAGATGAAATCCTCAAAGAGATTCGCCGCATGAACAGCGAGCCGCTTACCGTTGAAGGCGATCCCCGCCAGCGTTGGCGCCAACGTTGGCTGAAATCAAACGAAGCGTAGGCGGAGGAAGGCAAAAGTAGAGGTATATGGAAGAAACCGTAGGAACTACCATCGTATATAATCGACCGGCCTCAATGGCAGACGTGGCAACACATTATTGCCCTGGCTGCACACATGGCATTGCTCATCGTTTGATCGCAGAAGTGCTAGATGAGATGGGCATTCGTGAAAAGACTATTGGAGTAGCGCCAGTAGGTTGTTCGGTTTTCGCTTACAACTATTTCGAATGTGATTTTGTGGAAGCAGCCCATGGGCGCGCTCCAGCCATGGCAACAGGTATCCGGCGCGTGATGCCGAACCACTTTGTATTCACTTACCAGGGAGATGGAGATTTGGCTTCAATCGGCATGGCAGAAATCATGCATGCAGCCGGACGCGGCGAGAACATTACAGTGATCTTCATCAACAATGCTATTTTCGGCATGACAGGCGGGCAAATGGCCCCGACTACCTTGCCAGGCCAGAAAACGACCTCCTCCCCTTCGGGCAGAGATGTAGAGCAAATGGGATTTCCTCTGCATATGTCCGAAGTTCTTTCGACGATGGAAGGCTCTGGTTATGTGGTCCGGCGCAGCCTGCACGATCCGAAGAATATCCGCCTGGCCAAAAAAGCAATCCGGACGGCTTTCGAGGCGCAAAAACAAGGGCTGGGCTTTTCTATGGTTGAGCTTCTCTCCACCTGTCCCACCAACTGGGGCCTTCCACCCTACGAGGCATTACAATGGCTGGAGGAGCATATGATACCTGTCTATCCTATTGGAGATTTCAAAGTTTCGCCCGCTCTGGCTGGGCTCAAATTCTAAGAAAGGGCTTACACATGCAAGCTGAAATTGTCTTTGCTGGATTTGGCGGACAGGGTGTTCTCTTTGCTGGGCAGATTCTGGCATTTGCCGGCATGGATAGCGGTAAAGAAGTCACCTGGATACCTTCATATGGCCCGGAAATGCGGGGAGGAACTGCTAATTGTACAGTGATCATTGCGGACGAAGAGATCGGTTCTCCACTGGTTCGCAACCCGCGCGCTTGCGTGGTGATGAACTTGCCATCGCTGGACAAGTATGAATCAACGATCCTGCCTGGAGGTGTATTGGTGGTAAATTCGTCCTTGATCAATCGCCCAATTGCTCGCGCAGACCTGATCACAGTAATGGTGCCGGCCAATGAAATTGCCGAAGTTATTGGCAACCGACGATTGATCAACATGGTAGCGTTGGGCGCGCTGCTAGAAAAACTGCCGGTCTTGCCGTTAGAAGCGATCGAGCAAGCTCTGGAAGCACACCTTCCCGAACGCCACCGTAGTTTGCTGCCAGCGAACAAGCAAGCGCTGCGCCAAGGCGCGGCTTGTGCGCGAGGTGAGTTAGTGATCGAACACCCTGCTATTTAGCATGATCCGCAACAAAAAAAGCTGGTGGGTTTTAGGCCACCAGCTTTTTTTATATATACTATCGAATAGGTTTACTTATCTTCAGCGATCGATACGCCCTTGTGCTTCATAGCAGCATGAGCAGCAGCCAGGCGAGCAACCGGAACTCGGAACGGCGAGCAGCTCACATAGTTGTTGCCAACCAGGTGGCAGAACTCGATCGAATCGGGATCGCCGCCATGCTCACCGCAAATGCCAACCTCGAGGGATGGGCGAGTCTTGCGGCCCAGTTCGATGGCCATGCGCATCAGAGCGCCAACGCCAGCACGATCAATCGTCTGGAAGGGGTTCTTCGGCAAAATACCTTCCTGGATATAAGTAACCAGGAAATTACGCTCCGCATCATCACGGCTATAACCAAAGGTCATCTGGGTCAAGTCGTTGGTGCCGAAGGAGAAGAACTCTGTTACTTCAGCGATTTCACTAGCAGTCACGGCTGCACGCGGAATCTCGATCATGGTACCAAACTTGTAAGCAAAGGTCACTTTCTTCTCTTCCATGACCTGCTTGGCTATCTTCTCCAGGCGAGGCTGGATCCAGGTCAGTTCCTTCACTGTGCCAGAGAGCGGGATCATAACCTCAGGCTTTACCACAACACCTTTCAATGTGCAATTGGCAGCCGCTTCAAAGATGGCACGCACTTGCATTTCCACAATCTGCGGGATGTAGATGCTCAGACGAACACCGCGCAATCCCATCATGGGGTTGCTTTCGTGCATAGCACGAATGGATGCCAACAGTTTTTCAGCTTTTTCCAGGCCCTCTGTTTCGCCTTTGACACGCTTGGTGATCACTTCTTCGAAGAGTTCATCTTCAGCGGGCATAAACTCATGCAGCGGAGGATCGATCAGGCGGACAATTACCGGGCAGCCATCCATCGCCTCGAACAAACCTTCGAAATCTGAACGCTGGCTTGGCAGCAATTCATCCAAAGCAGCCACACGGTCTTCTACATTCTCCGCCAGGATCATGCGCTGAACAATGGGCAAACGTTCTGGCTCGAAGAACATGTGCTCGGTACGGCACAAACCGATACCCTTGGCGCCATAAGAACGGGCGCGGCGAGCATCTTTCGGGTAATCTGCATTGGCCCAAACCTGCAAACCGGTGGTGGGCCAACCCTCAGGGAACTTGCGCATACCGGGCTGAGCACAAATCTCATCCGCCCAGGTCAAGAGAGTCATCAATTCAGTTTGCTGTTCCAGAGAGGGGGAAGAGGTTGGGATCTTGCCAAGGAATACCTGGCCGGTTGCGCCATCAACAGAAATCCACTCGCCTTCTTTGACTACCTTGCCTTCAACAGCCATCTGGCGTTTTTCTAGATCGATCTTGATCATAGAAGCACCAACTATACAGGGGATACCGAACTGGCGAGCTACTACTGCAGCATGAGAAGTTGCACCACCTTCGCTGGTCAGCACACCCTTGGCTGCAATCATGCCATGAACATCATCCGGCTTGGTGAAGGGACGCACCATGATCACATCCTGCTTATGTTCTTTCGACATTTTTTCGGCCGTATCTGCATCGAAGTAGATCTGACCAACGGCAGCACCCGGCGAAGCATTGACACCCTTGGCATACATATTGCCGGCGGCTGCTTTCTTAGCCTTCTCGTCAAACTGGGGATGCAATAAAGTGTCAACATCCTCAGATCGGACACGAAGGATGGCTTCTTCCTTGGAGATCAAACCTTCATCTGCCATATCAACAGCGATCTTAACAGCAGCCTTGGCAGTACGCTTGCCATTGCGGGTCTGGAGCATCCAAAGCCGGCCGCGCTCGATAGTGAACTCGACATCCTGCATTTCGCGGTAATGCTTTTCAAGCTTGTCAGTAATGCCCATGAACTGAGCATAGACTTCGGGCATTTCCTTTTTCATGTTGGTAATCGGCTCCGTATTGCGGATACCAGCAACCACATCCTCGCCCTGGGCATTCAACAAATAATCGCCCAACATTACCTTATCGCCAGTCGATGGATCGCGGGTAAAGGCAACACCCGTACCAGAATCATTGCCCATATTGCCGAACACCATTGTAACGATATTCACTGCGGTGCCCAAATCATCGGGGATATTGGTAGCGCGGCGATAATCGATAGCGCGCTTGCCGTTCCATGATTTAAACACAGCTTCTGTCGCCAGGCGCAACTGCTCCATGGGATCCTGGGGGAAATCGAAGCCCTTGTGTTCCTTGACGACTTTGCGGAATTCTCCTACCATTGCTTTCCAATCATCCGCAGTCATCTCAGTGTCGAGCTTGTAACTCTTTTTCTCTTTGTATTCCTTGAGCGGATCTTCGAAAGCTTCATCAGGAATGCCCAAGACCACCGAGCCGAACATCTCGACCAGGCGGCGGTAAGAATCGTACACGAAACGCGGATTCTCGGTCAGTTTGATCATTCCTTCGGCAGTGACATCGGTTAGACCAATGTTCAGCACAGTGTCCATCATGCCGGGCATCGAGAACTTGGCGCCAGAGCGGCAAGAAACCAACAAAGGATTCTTCGGATCGCCGAATTTCTTGCCAGTCTTCTCTTCAACCTTCTTCAAGGCTACCAGTTCCTGATCCCACATCCCTGCAGGGAATTTACCACCTTCTGCCAAGTATGCATTGCACGCTTCAGTTGTAACAGTGAATCCTGGTGGAACCGGCACACCGGCGCGCGTCATGTCTGCCAAGCCAGCACCCTTGCCGCCCAACAGAGAGCGAACGCCATCCCAATTACCACCCACGTAAGCTTCGGCCTGCTTCACCTCGTCAAACGTGTAAACCCATTTCTTATCTGCCATATTCATGCCTCCAAATAGATTTGTTTATAAGGGCAACCAAACATATAGTTTACCACATTCAACCAACTTTTTACACTTCCAGCATCCAGTCAGGATATTTGTCACTTGAAATTAAGATATTTTACGGTAGCAAGAACACTCATCGTGCGATGAACAGGTGTGATGATCCAGGCATAATTCTACAAATGCAATACATAGAAATAGCCAATCACAGGTATACTTCATCAATATAAGAAAAACCTATTTGAAATGACATCAAACCGCCTCACTACGAAGAAGGAGTATTATGCCAGGTGTTATTGACCCAGAATCAGTAAATGTGGATGTGCTGCCTGCCATCTGGTCGCCCGTCCAATGGGAGCTAACCGAAGATGAGCACACTCGAGAAGTAGAAGAACAATCCACCGCCAGCCTGTTGTGGGCTGCAGATATTCCAGAGACCATCCTGCGCTTACTGCTGAGCGAAACAGATATCGAACGGGCTTTTGAGCCGCCAGAAGGTTACGATCCTGAAATCCAGGGAGAATGGGATGCGAACCTGGTAACCTTTGAATTCAAAAGGCCGATCGAGCTCATCAAGGTAGAACGCGAACCCAATCACCTGTATCTCGAATACAAATTTGGCGATATGGGATATTGGGCAATCGAGATCCAGCCAGAAAAAATTACCATAGAACGGATCTAATTGACTAAACAAAGCAATATCGTACAATATAAGCATGGCAAAACGACGAT
>CAZVRZ010000040.1:27096-37617 GCA_964629965.1 uncultured Anaerolineaceae bacterium | reverse complement strand
CCGACCGGGATTTCGTGGCCGAATTCCTGTTTTGCGCCAGCCTGGCCGGTTTGCACCTGAGCAAGCTAGCCGAGGCAATGGTCTTGTTCACCACCCAGGAGTTCGGCTACTTCGAGCTTGCAGATGCCTACGCCACCGGCTCCAGCCTGATGCCGCAGAAGAAGAATCCAGACATGTTCGAGCTGGCGCGCGGCAAGGCCGGGACGCTCGTGGGCATGCTCGCCGGGCTGCTGACTACCCTGAAAGGCCTGCCTTCTACCTACGATAAAGACCTGCAGGAAGATAAAACGCCGCTGTTCAACGCGTTCGATACCCTCGCCGCCCTGCTGCCGGTGATGGCCGGCGCTTTGCAGACGCTGGCGCTCCGCCCCCAACGCATGCGCCAGGCCATCGATGCTTCCATGTTGGCCACCGACCTGGCCGATTACCTCGTTGAGCGCGGCGTTCCCTTCCGCCAGGCCCACGGGTTGGCTGGGCAGTCCGTGCGCAAGGCCGCCGAGCTGGGTAAGGCCCTCGACCAATTGACCCCGGCAGAGTTCCAATCCATCAGCCCGCTCTTCAGCGAGCAGATCGTCTCGGAATTACCTGTCCGCGTCTTTGACCCCCAACAAAGCGTGGCGCGCCGCTGCGCCGCCGGAGGCACTGCGCCTGCGGCCGTGCGCCAGCAGATGGCCCAGGCCGCTCGCTGCCTGCCTTTTTCTGAAACATCATCTACGTAACCACTTATTGAGGAGAAAGATCATGTCTATTACAAGTTGTCCCGAATGCGCTGCCGAGATCGAGTTGGAAGCGACCGCCGAGCTGGGCGAGATCCTGGTTTGCCCCGATTGCGGCGTCGACCTGGAAATCACCTCGCTCGACCCGGCCGCCGTTGAACTGGCCCCGATGGAGCAGGAAGACTGGGGTGAATAGATCACACCCCTGGGTGAATAGATCACACCCCTGGGTGAATAGATCACACCCCTGGGTGAATAGATCACACCCCTGGGTGAATAGCACTCCAACAGGGAATGTCGCTGCGAGCCGCCGTTCTTGGGCGGCAGCCTGCCCCGAAGCATGAGGGGTGGCAGCCCTCAATTTATTCGCAACCATTGGGCAAAACAGGGTTTTAACGAAAGGTCACGTATGTTTACGATTGCTTCCGGCTCACGCCGCTTACACTTAGGTGTCTTATACTCGCGGGTGCGCGTCGAGGAAAAGTGGATCTTTGCTGCCATGGAAAAGCGCGGCATCGATTACGAACGCCTGGACGACCGCAGCCTGTTCTTTGATATCGAAAACCCGGCTCCCTGGAAGGTCTACGACGCCATCCTGGAACGCAGCATCAGCTACACCAGTGGGTTGTACGCCCTGCGCGTCTTCCGAGGCTGGGATATTCCCACCATCAACACGGTGGAAGTGGCCGAGGCCTGCGGCGATAAGCTGGCCACCTCCAGCGCCCTGGCGCGCGCCGGGGTTTCCCAGCCGCGCAACCTGGTCGCTTTTACGCCCGAGTCCGCACTGGAAGCCATCGAAACGATGGGCTACCCCGTGGTGCTCAAGCCGGTGGTCGGCTCTTGGGGGCGCTTGCTGGCCAAGATCAACGACCGCGACGCAGCCGAGGCCCTGCTGGAGCACAAGGCAGTGCTGGGCTCTTACCAGCATTCGGTCTTTTACATCCAGGAGTTCATCACCAAGCCCGGGCGCGACATCCGCGCCATCGTGGTGGGAGACCGGGTGATCACCGCCATCTACCGCAAGTCGGCACACTGGATCACCAACACAGCCCGCGGCGGCGAAGGCGAAATCTGCCCGCTGACCCCAGAGCTGGAGGCGTTGTGCCTGAAAGCCGCCCAGGCCGTGGGCGGCGGCATCCTGGCGGTGGACGTGATCGAAGACCCGCACCGCGGCTTCCTGGTCAACGAGATCAACCACACCATGGAATTCCATACCGCCCAGCCCATCAGCGGCGTCGATATTGCCGATGAAATCGTTTCGTATGTCAGCAATATCGCCCGCGGCCAGCTATAATTAACTTTTATGAATGGAGATTGCCCATGATACGTGCTTCAATTATCGGCGCTTCGGGTTACACCGGAGGCGAACTGCTGCGCCTGCTGCTGGCGCACCCACAAGTGGAAGTGGCGCAGATCACCTCCCGCAGCCACCTGGGCGAATACGCCTACCAGGTTCATCCCAACTTGCGCAAACAAACCAATATCAAATTCAGCGACCCCGGGCAGATCGAGCCGGTGGACGTGCTTTTCCTGGCGCTGCCGCACGGGCAAGCGCAGCATCACATCGCCGAGTACGCCGCCGCGGCCAGGCGCATCGTCGATCTTTCCGCCGATTTCCGCCTGCGCGACCCTGATATGTACGCACAGTGGTACGGCGCGCCGCACGCCGCGCCCGAATGGCTGGGGCGTTTCGTCTACGGGCTGCCCGAGCTGCACCGCGAAGAACTGCGCACCGCCCAGTACACCAGCGGCGTAGGCTGCAATGCCACCGCCAGCAACCTGGCGCTGCTGCCCCTGGTCAAAGCCGGGTTATTGGACGAAGACCAGCCCATCATTATCGAGATCAAAGTGGGCTCGTCCGAGGGCGGCGCAGAAGGCAACCCCGGCTCGCACCACCCCGAACGCAGCGGCGTGATCCGCACGTTTTCGCCCTTCGGCCATCGCCACACCGCCGAAGTGATCCAGGAACTGGGACTGAAAAACGTCTCCTTGACCATGACTTCGGTGGACCTGGTGCGCGGCGTGCTGGCAACCGCCCACGGGCGGGTGAAGCCGGGCGTCGCCGTCAAAGACCTGTGGAAGGCTTACCGCCCGCTGGCGGCAGACAATCCCTTCCTGCGGGTGGCGCGCGAGCAGCGCGGCATCTACCGCGTCCCCGAGCCCAAGATCCTGGCGGGCAGCAACTACGCCGACCTGGGCTTCGACCTGGACGAAAGCAATGGGCACGTGGTTGCCATGTGCGCCATCGATAACCTGATGAAGGGCGCTTCGGGAACCGCCGTGCAGTGCATGAACCTGATGTGCGGCTTCGCCGAAACCAGCGGGCTGGAATTCGCCGGCCTGCATCCCATCTAAAAAGGGAGATTTCATGAGCACCCATTCGAATATCATTGTGGTCAAGCTGGGCGGAACCGAAGGCGTGGATTTCGCCGCCATCTGCCAGGATGCAGCCGGCCTGCTGGCGCAGGGCGAAAGGCTGGTGTTGGTGCATGGCGGCTCCGCCGAGGCCAACCAGCTCGGCGAGGCGCTCAACTACCCGCCGCGTTTTATCACCTCCCCTTCCGGCTTCACTTCGCGCTACACCGACCGGCGCACGCTCGAGATCTTCACCATGGCGGTCAACGGCAAGGTGAACACGCTGCTGGTGGAACAATTGCACGCCCAGGGCGTCAATGCGCTGGGCCTGAGCGGGCTGGACGGGCGCTTGCTGCTCGCCAACCGCAAAGAGACCGTGCAAAGCGTGGAAAACGGCAAGCGCCGCATCATCCGGGACGATTTCACCGGCAAGATTGAGCAGGTCAACGCCGGCCTGCTGCACCTGCTGTTGGACAACGGCTACACCCCGGTGATCGCCCCCATGGCGCTCAGCACGGGTAACCAGGCGCTCAACGTAGACGCCGACCGGGCCGCGGCCATGGTGGCGGTGGCCTTGCAAGCCCAAACCCTGCTGCTGCTGACCGCTGTGCCGGGCCTGCTGCGCAGCTTCCCAGACGAGAGCAGCCTGATCACTGCCCTGCCGCGCGCCCGCCTGCCCGAGGCATTGGAGATCGCCCAGGGCCGCATGAAGAAAAAAGTGCTGGGGGCCGAAGAAGCGCTGCAAGGCGGCGTGGGGCGGGTGATCATCGCCGATGGGCGCACCGCCCAACCCATCCGCGCCGCGCTGCAAGGCCAGGGAACTGTCATCCAATAATGACCGCCATCGATCTGCCGCCCGAATACGACACCCTGTTGGGCCTGGTGGCGCGCTACAGCCCCTCCGGGCAAGAAGCGCAGGCCGTCGCCTGGCTGGTGGAACACATGCAGCGCCGCGGCTGGTCGCAGGCTTTCCGGGATGAAGCCGGCAGCGCAGTCGGCATCTTGGGAGATGGCCAGCGGCAGATCGTCCTGTTGGGCCACATCGACACCGTCCCGGGCGAGATCCCCCTGCGCCTGGAAACGGACCCGGCCAACCCGCCGGGCATATTGCACGGGCGCGGCGTGGTAGATGCCAAGGGCCCGCTGGCAGCCTTTGTCGAGGCCGCCAGCCAGGCCGGCCCCCTGCCGGGTTGGCAGGTGGTGGTGATCGGCGCCGTGGACGAAGAACGCAATTCCACCGGGGCGCGCCATGCGGTCGCGCGCTACCGGCCGGCCTACGCCATCATCGGCGAGCCCAGCCACTGGGAGCGCCTCACGCTGGGCTATAAGGGCATCGCCTGGGCCGAGATCGCCGTGCAAAGAACGCTGACCCACACATCTTCGGGCCAGGAAAGCGCCTGCGAAGCAGCCGTCAAGCTCTGGCAGCAGATCGAAGCGTTTGCCAGCGCCTTCAACCAGGATCGCAAGCGCTCCTTCGACCAGGTCTTGCCCACCCTGCGCGGCCTGTCGTCCACCCAGGACGGTTTCAGCGAGCAGACCGGCCTGCGGGTGGGTGTGCGCCTGCCGGTAGACCTGCCGCCCCAGGACTGGTACGCCCGCCTGCAAGAGTTGGCCGGCGATGCCCAGGTCACGCCGCAGGGTTTCGCCATCCCGGCCTGCCAGGTGGAAAAGAACACCCCCCTGGTGCGCGCCTTCCTGGCGGCCATCCGTTCCAACGGGGGCCAGCCCGGCTTTGTGCTCAAGGGCGGCACCTCCGATTTGAACATCGTCGCGCCGCAGTGGAACTGCCCGGCCCTGGTCTATGGCCCGGGCGACTCGGCCCTGGATCACACGCCGTACGAACACCTGTCGTTGGAAGAATACCGCCGCGCCGTGCAGGTGCTCAAGCAGGTGTTGCTCAGCCTGACCCAATCGTAAGGGCGAAGCAGTTACGCCAAGGATACCAGGCAGCGCCCGAAACACGCTTCGCCCTGCTTATCGGACATCCCAAGCCAGGAGGCATTATGAACAAACCCAAAGTTTTCGTCACCCGCCTGATCCCCGCCCGGGGCTTGCAGCCCGTGCAGGAATTCTGCCAGGCGGTGGTCTGGCAGGATGAACTGCCCCCTTCCCGCCAGAACATGCTGCAGCAGGTGCAGGGAATGGACGGCCTGCTCTGCCTGCTCACCGACCGCATCGATGGCGAGCTGATGGACGCGGCCGGGCCGCAGTTGAAAGTGATCAGCAACCACGCCGTGGGCGTCGATAACGTTGACCTGCCCGCCGCCACCCGGCGCGGCATCCCGGTCGGCAACACGCCCGGCATCCTGACCGACTCGACCGCCGATTTTGCCTTTGCGCTGCTCATGGCCGCTGCCCGGCGCGTGGTGGAAGGCGACAACTACGTGCGCGCCGGCAAATGGAAGACCTGGGGGCCTTCGCTGCTGCTGGGCGCCGATATCGCCGGGGCCACGCTGGGCATCATTGGCTTTGGGCGCATCGGGCGAGCAGTCGCTGCCCGCGCCGCAGGCTTCAAAATGCGCATCCTGTACTACGACCCCAGCGCCCAGCCCGCTCCGGCCGGGCCGCCCGCCCAACCCCAGGCCGTGGACCTGGATACCTTGTTGAAAGAATCCGATTTCGTCACACTGCACACCCCCCTCAACCAGGACACCTATCACCTGATCAACCGGGAAACACTGGCGAAGATGAAGCCCAGCGCCATCCTGATCAACACCGCCCGCGGCGGCGTGGTCGACCCGCAGGCGCTTTACCAGGCGCTCGCCGCTCGCCAGATCGCCTACGCTGCCCTGGATGTCACCGAGCCAGAACCCATCCCGTTGGACAGTCCCTTACTAACGCTCGACAACCTGCTCATGGCGCCCCACATTGCCAGCGCCAGCCGCGAAACGCGCAGCAAAATGGCCTGGATGGCTGCCGAGAACCTGATCGCCGGGCTGAAAGGCAAGCGGCTGCCCCACTGCGCCAACCCCGAAGTATACGCCCAGACTTCCTGAAAACGCGCTGAGCCGGCTTATTCCTCGTCCGTGAACGTGCCGCCCACGATGCGCCGGTCGATCAACTGGCGGCGGCTGTCGAATTTCATGATCAACTCGATCTGCTGGTAGCAGCGCTTCTCTCCCATCACGATCTTGCGGCAGCGATAGGTAACATCGGTGGCCTTTTCACCGTATTCGACGCTCAAATCATTGCTCAGGTTGACGCGCACCGGGATGACCTCGCCGCAGCGCTTACAGCGCACCTCGAAGCGATATTCGTATCCCGCCGGCGCGGAATTGGAAAATAATTTGGCGATCTTCTTAAGGATACCCATGATGTTCCTTTCACCTGGATAGATATTCCGATTTTATCACGCCGCCGGAGCTTGCGCAGATAGGAAAACCCCCGCCCGGATGGTCGCCGCCAGGCTACTGAAACGGGCAGGGGGTTCGATCTTCGGCCCGGCGCACGCCAGCCGCAGCCAGGTTTCAGGCCAGCCAAATTACCTCGGCGGCTGCATCTTCAGCAGACCGCACTGCCGGCAGGCGAATTTGTGAGACGACCAGGCGAAACCCGTTGTTGTTCCAATTGTTGTTCGGGTGATTGTTGTTGCCCTCGCCCACGCGAGCGTTCCTATGATTGTTGTTCCACGAGCCACCGCGCAAAGCCAGTCTTTCTGGCCTGTACCTTCAATTCATCACATCCTTCAACCAGGCGCCCAGCAAGTTTCCCACGCCCGTGAGCAAACCGGCTGCATGTTCATACTGGCGCAGCGACAGGCATTCCAGGTCGCGCGCCAGCCGCACCCAGGTGCGCAGCTGCGCCAGGTGTACGTCTGCCCGCTGCAACAGCTCGCGCCGGTGAACGCCACGCGACTTCCCGGCAGCGACCAGGCAATCCTGGAAATCCATCGCCAGGCGTTGGATGCGTTCCGCCAGGGTGAAACGGTGAACCCGGGGAAACTTCTGCGCCTGTGGGATCAGCCACAGCAGCAGGTCGTAGGTCTGGGTGTAAAGCGGGGAAGACTGCACTAACAAGCCTCTCGCCGCGGCAAGGTAAAATCCATGACCGAGCGCCGCAGTCCCCAGGTGTTGCCGTATCGCACGTGATTGATCCAGGCTTGCAGACGGACTTCAAAATCGGGCAAGTTCAGCTCGCCCCGGGCATAAGCTGCCAGCATCCCCCGCAGCTTGCGCCGGAACTGCACCACCTTGCGCCGCTTGAGGCGGCGATGATCCGGGTAGACCCGAAATCCCAGGAACGGAATGCCGGTCTGCACCGGGTAAACCTGGGCGCGTTCCTCGTGCAGCTTCAGGCGCAGTTCGGCCAGGTATTCGATCATGGCCGAACGCCAGGCCCACAACTGGCGCTTATCGGCAGAAAAAAGCAAAAAATCGTCCACGTACCTGCAGTAGGCCGGGCATTTGAGTTCCCGCTTGACGAAGTGGTCGAAACCGTTCAAGTAAACGTTGGCCCAAAACTGGCTGGTCAGGTTGCCTATCGGCAATCCGCGCGGCCGCATGGCAGCCAGGGGATCTTCTGCGGGCAAATGCACCAGCTCGGCTTCTGCGCTGTGCAGCCCGGCGCCGCTCTCCAGGATGCGCTCGCACAGCCAGAGCACGCCGGCATCGCGCATCAGGCGGCGGAACTCGGCCTGCAAGACCGCATGGTCGATGGACGGAAAGAACTGCTGCACATCGCACTGGAGCACGTAAGGATAGCGCCGGGAAAACTCCTGGCAGCGGTCCAGCGCCCGGTGGGTGCCCTTGCCCGGGCGGTTGGCATAACTATCGAAGATGAAACGCTGTTCCCAGAGCGGCTCGATCACCCGGCACAGCGCATGGTGTACCACGCGATCGCGGAAGGGCGCTGCGCTGATCAGGCGGTGCTTGGGATCGTGGATATAGAAGCTGCGGTAAGCGCCCGGCAGGTAGCTGAAGGAGCGCAGCTCCTCCTGCAGGGCCAGCAGTTCCTCTTCCTGCACCATCTCGAAAGAGGCCGCCTCGGGCCGCTTGCGCTTGCCGCGGCGTGCGGCGCGATAGGCCCAATACAGGTTGGAGAAATCGCACACTTGCGGGTATAAATTCCTGTACGTCTTCATCCCTGCTGAGGTTGCAAGAAACACGCCAGGCTGGCGTAAAAAAACGCCCCCCTTGCGGGGGGAAGCGGGCAGACCGGGCCGCGGCCTACCCGCCGCACAAACCTGCCCAACTGCGCTGCAGCGCGCAGAAAGCAGCAGGCAGAAAACAGAGATTCAAGAGCCCTGGGAGACGACCAGGCGAAACCCGTTGTAGTTCCAACTGATGCCCGGGTGAAAGTAGTGGCCCCCGCCCACGCGAGCGCTCCTAAGAGAGTAGTCCCACGAGCCACCGCGCAAAGCCAGGTAATCATGATCCTTGTTTCGGTAATTCGCCTGCCATTCCCACACGTTGCCGCTCAGGTCCCAAACCCCCAACGGGCTGGCGCCCAGAGGGTAGGTCCACACCGGCGTGGTGCGCCCAATGCCGCTCTCGTCTACATTGGCGCGCTTCACGATCTTGGCTGTTTCCGTGGTTGCCTTGCCCCGGTCCCAGGCATAGCGTTCGCCGGCAGCCCCGCCCGCCGCAGCAAGCCACTCGCGCTCCAGCGGCAGGCGCACTTCCCGCGGTTTCAAGTTCGCGTTCTCACGGCCCTCCGGCTGTTCTGCCCAATGCTCCTGCACCCACCGGCAGTAGGCATTCGCCTCGTACCAGGTCACCCCCACCACCGGCGCAGACGGCCGCGCTTTGCCAAAACGCCCATCTTCCCAATACCGGGGATACAGCCGCTTCCCGTCCGGCGAATAATCCTTATCCTGCAGCGCCTTTTGCAGCCATTGCCAGCCTTCTTCTCCCCACTGCCCCAATAGTTTATGTTCAGGCAGCTCAGCATACTTGGGGAACCCTTGCCAATATTTTGGCAGCAGATAATCCTCGGCTTCCACAAAGCGCGCATACTGCCCGTTGGTCACCGGATACCTGCCAATCCATACATGTGTGCCGGGTATCTCTACAAACGTGTGCAGGTCTTCCGGCTGCCAGCCCAGGCGCTCCAGCACCTCGGCCGCCTCGGCGCGGCGCAGCGGTGTGCCTTGCGAAAGCCAGGTCAGCGCTTTCAGCCTTTCCTGCAGCGGCCCAGCCAGGTGCGCCGGGCGCGGAATGCATTCCAGGTAAGCGGCCGCAGCCATCTCAGCCATCGCCAATTGGGTATCCACCGGCAGTTTTTCTGCGCCGGGCAGTTCGTCCAGGCCTGCCAACCGGCTCAGCAATGCCGGTAGGCGCTCGACCGCTTCCATGTTCAGATAACCCGCCATCAGCAGCGCCGGTTCGCGCCACCAACTGTCCAAAACCGGTCCTTTCTCGAAGAATTCCGCAATCTTGCCCGGTTCGTGCAGCGTCTGCACCAGGGCGCGCCCGGCCAGGTATTCCTGGAAGGAGAGATGCTGGAAGCGAAACACCTTATCGCGCTTTTCCAACAGCGTGCCGCGCTCGGTGGCTTCATCGACCAGGTTATCCACGTGCGGGGCAAAGGTGAGATCACGGCTCAGGATATCGCGCAGCGCTTCTTCGGAGATCTCACGACCCTGCTCCTTGCCCAGGGAATGCATCTGAAAAGCCAGGTGCTGGTGCATTCCCAGGCTCACATTGGGGCTTTCCCCGATGCGGCGCTCGATCTCCTGGGTGACGCGTTTATCGACCGCGTAATCGGGGCGCAGCATCACTTCCACCGCTTTCTTGTACAGCTCGGCGCGCTGCTCGGGCAGGTGCGCTTCGCCGTGATGGATGATTAGAAAAATACGCGCCATCAGGGGAGAATCCACCAGGCGCTCGTACTGCTCCCCCATGCGCGCTTTTCGCTGGGCTTCGACCGATTCAATTTGCTCCAGCATCTCATCGGCCTTCTCTTTCGCCAGCGTTTCGCTGCCCCCATAGATGCAGCGGTACGAGGCGCGCACGATCCTTTCAACGTGCTCGCTTTTTATCGGCAGGACGCGCAGGTGCTTGAATTGGGCCCCCAAGACCACGTTCCCGGTAAACGCCGCCGTGCGGCTGGTGGCCACCACCCGCAGGAATTGGCGCCCCGAAACCAGATCCTCGATCGCCTGGCTGACCTGCTCGCGCTCGGTCACCGTGGGTACTTCGTCCAATCCATCCAGCAGCACCAGCAGGTTTTCTTCCTTTTCCAGCAGGTGGGAGATAAATCCAATCGTGCGCTCCAGGTCCGTGGTCTGGTGCCGCTGCGCCATGTAATCGGCGATAAAATAGTCCAGCCGTTTCTTGCGGCTCTCGGTACCCGCAGGCAGGTCGCGCAGGTAACGGGCATACTGGCTGAGCGGCAGGTACACCGGCAGCGGCAGCGGGCCTTCAAAGCCAAGGATGGTGCGCGCCTCACCATCCGCACCATCCTTCCAGGCATGCGCCAGCTTCCAGGCCAGGTAGATCAAAACCGTGCT
>CAZVRZ010000040.1:0-27086 GCA_964629965.1 uncultured Anaerolineaceae bacterium | reverse complement strand
GCCGCAGCCCGGCCCGCCGGTGATCACGATGCGGTTTCCCAGGCTCAACGCCCGGTGCAAAGGGAGCACCACCGAGCGATTCTCTTGTTCTTCAGGTGCCTGGCGAGCGCCGGTGCGTTTAGGGGGTTCCGTCGCCTTGCCCAGAGTTTCCTGGTATTCGCCTTCCAACGGCGCAAAAACCTGTTCCAGTGGCAAATGAACGATCTCGCTGTCCTTGCGCTTAATGCCTTTGACCACGATGTCCTTGAAATTCTCATCCAGCCAGTTCACGTACTGCCGCACCTGGCGCTGGATGCTCTCGACGGAAACACCCGGATTCTCGCGCACAAAATTCTGCACGATCTGCACCAAAAAGCCCTGGTTGTTCTGCACCACTGCGCCGCGGTTATCGCCCTCAACGGTCTGCGACGCATCAGTTTGATTGACCACATCGGCAATGTTCACATAACGCCCATAGATATCCCTCGCCTGCACCGTGATCACGTTCCCCTGGATCACCCGGCTGATATACTGCACCAACTGGCGGTCGTCTTCCGGCAGGTTGCGCTGCTTCAGCGCTGCCAGAGTCTGCTCCTCAAAGCGCAGGGTGTGATAGCGCTGCAAGACCTCGCCCCAGGTTTTGTCTGCCAGCAGCAGTTCCCAAAGCTTGCGCACGAAATCTTCTAGCAGGCGAGCCTGCTCTCGGCTGAGCACGCCCTGCCAGTCTTTGGCAACCGCCTTGATATCCAGCACATTCCACTCGTCCAGCAGCGCCGCAGACACCTGCTCGTGGAAGGGCTGGTGCTCGAGCAGTTCTTTCAACCCCGGGTCGCTCACCGTTTCCGCCGCCTTCTTCCAGGCCGCCTCGAAGGCCAACTGGCGCGGCTCTGGCGTGTCTAGCAGCAGGTCGCGCAGTTCGCCCGCCTTCTTCAAACCAAAACCCGCCAGCATCCCCAGGCTGGCATCCAATGTTTTTGCTAACAACGTCTCGACAAGCATCCTGCCCTCCCCGTTGAAAGGATCCGTACACCTGGCTTAATTATACGGCAATCCGTGGGAATCAGCAGCCTGTGCTGCAGGGGATACTGTATCCTTCAGTAAGGAATTTCAAAAATGGCTTTCCCGGCGAGCTCTCCAAGGCACTTTTTCGCAAGTTGTTTGTCCGCACATGTGGCATTTGTCGCCAAAATTGATTGCATGAAGCCACAGATTGGGTAAGCTTAGCCCTTGTTCTAGGTGCATTTTTAGAGCCCATCATGAATTTCCTTACGCAAAGATACAGTACCCTGCAGGGCTTCCAGGCAGGGAGATTGCTTTCCTGCGCTGCGGGCCAATGTCGTTGCGAGAAGGCCGTATGGAATACGGCCGACGAATGAGTTTGAGTACAACTCCTTGCAACCCCCTCCTTATCCCGAGGAGATTGCTTCACTTCGTTCGCAGTAACTGTGATAAATGTCAAGGGCAAAAAACGGTTTTAGGTTGGCAAAATGCGCCAGGTTTCCCCTTTGCGGACCATTGCATTGAGAATGCACAGCATTTTCCGCATACAGGCCACCAGGGCAACTTTCTTCTCCTTTCCACGCTTGAGTAAGCTTTGGTAGAACGCACGGATGACAGGATTACATTTACTTGCCGACAAAGCCGCCATGTATAAAACTCGGCGTAAGCTGGCCCGCCCGCCCTTCGTTTTGCGTTTTCCTCGTTTTTTGCCACTGTCCTTGTTGAAAGGAGCAACGCCCACCAATGCAGCGATTTCTTGGCGAGTGAGCTTGCCCAACTCGGGCAAATCGGCTACCATGGTGCTGGCCGTGACCGGGCCAATGCCTGGCATGCTGTCGATTTGTGCAGCTCGGGTTTGCATCTGGTCATCTTGCTGGATCAGCCCATGTATCTCTTCTTCCAGGCCGCAAATCCCCGTTTCCAGGAAGGCAATATGGTCTTCGATATTCGCCCGCATACTCTCTGGACAGGTTGACAGGCGGTTCTTTTCGGTTGTCACCATGATCACCAGCTGCCGCCGCCGCTCCACGCACACCGATAGGTATATTTGTGCTTCTGTTTGTGGAGGAGTGCTGGCCGGTTGGGTCACCTGTCCAAAATGGGCAATCAGCCGCGCATCAATCTTGTCGGTCTTGGCCAGGATCCCCTGTGATTTGGCAAATTCACGCACCCGCATAGGGTTCACCACTGCCACAACAACCCCGACATTCCACAAGGCATGCACCACCGATTGTTCATATCCCCCCGTCGCTTCTACGACTACCCGCACTTCCCCAAGGCTCTCGACCCAGGCTACCAACTGCCTGTGGCCGGCAGCATCGTTGTTGAAATGCGGCACTTCCTTGCTCCCATATCGATTCGCATCCAAGCCACTTTTCCCTACATCAATTCCAACCCATTCGCTTTGCATATCGCATTCCTTTCTGTATAATACAACTGAGCCCATTCTAGCGAATTCGGACTCTAGCGTCCTTGTAACTGTTCGGGCTCCCTTGGTAAAGGCACGGCGATGCTCACTGCGAAACGGCCTCTCGCGACCTAACGACAATCGATCTGCCGTGCCTCTACCATTTTACATCTCCCCTTAACATACTAATGACATCTCTAAAAAAGACCTGAGAATAAAAACAAATGTGCTATAATCGGGGGTTGTAAAAACGTCAATCCCCACAATCCTCTGCAAGCCTGGATATGCCTATGTCTTCCAATGTCATCCGTGTGGTGGGCGCCCGCGTCCACAACCTGAAAAATATCACCGTCGAAATTCCCCGTGACAAGCTGGTGGTCATCACCGGCCTGTCCGGCTCCGGGAAATCCTCGCTGGCTTTTGACACCATTTTCGCCGAGGGCCAGCGGCGCTATGTCGAGTCGCTTTCGGCCTACGCCCGCCAGTTCCTGGGCCAGATGGACAAGCCGGACGTGGACTATATCGAGGGCCTGTCGCCGGCCGTTTCGATCGACCAGAAAGGCACTTCGCACAACCCGCGTTCCACCGTGGGCACCGTCACCGAGATCTACGATTACCTGCGCCTGCTCTTTGCCCGCGCCGGCATCCCCCACTGCCCGGAGTGCGGGCGCACCGTCTCGCGCCAGTCCGCCCAGGAGATCGTGGACGCGGTCGAGGCCCTGCCTGCCGGCACGCGCCTGCTGGTGCTCTCCCCACTGGTGCGCGGGCGCAAGGGCACCCACCAGGCCGTGTTGGATGAGATCCGCAAAGCCGGCTTCGTGCGCGCCCGGGTGGATGGGCAGGTGCACGAGCTGGACGAAGAGATCCAGATGGACCGCTACAAGATCCATACCATCGAAGCGGTGGTGGATCGCATCGTTTTGCGCGCCGTGACAGAAACTGAAGAGAAAGACGCCCAGCGCTCGCGCCTGACCGATTCGATCGAGACCGCCCTCAAGTTCGGCGACGGCTACCTGATCATTCACCTGCTGCCAGGCGACCAGGACGGCCAGGCTTCCTCGGAGCAAGACCTGTCCTTCTCCGAGCACCTGGCCTGCCCGGAACACGGCTCGGTGCTGCCCGAGATCGAGCCGCGCACCTTCTCTTTCAACACGCCCCACGGCGCCTGCCCCGATTGCCAGGGCCTGGGCGGCAAGCTCGAACTGGACCCCGAACTGCTCATCCCTGACCCGGATGTTTCCCTGAACGAAGGCGCCATCGCCATCAGCGAGTGGAGCGGGCCGCGCGAAGAGGGCGGTTACTACTGGCAAACGCTGGAGGCCGTGGCGCGCGAGAACCATATCGACCTGGACGTGCCCGTCAGCAGCCTGGCGCCCGAACAAAAAGATCTCATCTTGTACGGCACGCGCGGCAAAGAAGTGACCGTCCATTACCAGAATCGCGACGGGCGCCAGGCGACTTTCAAATTGGCCTTCGAAGGGGTGATCAACAACCTGCAGCGCCGCTATAACGAGAGCTCGTCGGAATACATGCGCGAAAAAATATCGGAATATATGAGCGAGCACATCTGCCCCACCTGTGGCGGGCTGCGCCTGCGCAAGGAAGCGCTGGCTGTCACCATCGACAGCACCAATATCGTCGAAGTGACCAATTGGCCGGTGCTCAAGACGCTGGACTGGGTCGCCAACCTGAATAGTCCCGAAACACCGCTGACGCCCCGCCAACAGGCGATTGCCGGGAATATCCTCAAAGAGATCCTGGCGCGCCTCGGCTTCCTGGTCAACGTCGGCTTGGATTACCTCACCCTGCGGCGCTCGGCGGGCTCGCTCTCCGGCGGCGAAGCGCAGCGCATCCGGCTGGCAACCCAGGTGGGCTCGCGCCTGATGGGCGTTTTATACGTCCTGGATGAGCCTTCCATCGGCCTGCACCCGCGCGACAACTATCGCCTGCTGCAGACGCTGATGGGGCTGCGCGACCTGGGCAACACCGTGCTGGTGGTGGAACACGACGAGGAAACCATCCGCTCCGCCGATTGGATCCTCGACCTGGGACCGGGCGCCGGCGAACACGGCGGCGAGGTGGTCGCCGAGGGCACGGTGGAAGATATCCTGGCGCATCCCACCTCGCTCACCGGGGCTTATATGTCCGGGCGCCTGCGCGTCGCCATCCCCGCGCGGCGGCCTGGCAACGGCAAAGCGCTGTGGGTGCGCGGAGCACGCGAGAACAACCTCAAGAATATCGATGTGCGCATCCCCTTGGGCCAACTGGTGTGCATCACCGGCGTATCAGGCTCGGGAAAATCCACCCTGATGGTAGAGATCCTGTATAAAGCCCTGGCGCGCCAGCTCCACCGGGCGCACACCCAGGCCGGCGACCACGATCGCATCGATGGCGTGGAGTATCTCGACAAGATCATTAACATCGACCAATCCCCCATCGGGCGCACGCCGCGCTCGAACCCCAGCACCTACACCGGCCTCTTCGATCATATCCGCACGCTGTACTCCGACCTGCCAGAAAGCAAGATCCGCGGCTACAAACCCGGGCGCTTCTCTTTCAACGTGCACGGCGGGCGCTGCGAAGCCTGCCAGGGCCAGGGGCAGTTGCGCATCGAGATGCAGTTCCTGCCGGATGTTTACGTGCCCTGCGATGTGTGCCACGGAGCGCGCTTCAACCGCGAGACGCTCCAGGTGCGTTTCAAGAATCTCAACATAGCCGAAGTGCTTGACCTGACCGTGGAAGAGGCCCTGGATATCTTCGGAGCCATTCCCTGGATGATGAGCCGCTTGCAAACGATGTATGACGTGGGCCTGGGATATGTTCGTCTCGGGCAGCCCGCCCCCACGCTCTCAGGCGGAGAAGCGCAGCGCGTCAAGCTCTCACGCGAGCTGTCCCGCCGCGCCACCGGGCGCACCATCTATGTGCTGGACGAGCCTTCCGTGGGCCTGCACGCCGCCGATGTGCACAAGCTGATCGAAGTGCTCCAGCGCCTGGTGAACGCCGGCAACAGCGTGGTGATCATCGAACACAACCTGGATATCATCAAGGTGGCCGATCACCTGATCGACTTGGGGCCGGAAGGCGGCGATCGCGGCGGAATGTTGGTGGCAGAAGGCACGCCCGAAGAGTTGTCTGCAGTAGAGGCCTCTTATACCGGCAACTTCCTGCGGGATTTATTCCAGCGTCCGTAGCGCCCGTATCGGTCGTTTCAGGCGTCGCCCGGCGTGGAGCGGCGCGTGAACAGCCCGCACGCTGGGCCATACACAAAACCCGCCTGCAAGTTCACGCGCTGAGCGATGTGGTTGTGCGTCTCGGTCCAACAAATGGCGTGCTGCCTGCCGCGCTGCTTTTGCCAGCGGAGCTGCTCGTTCAGCAGCCAGCGGCCCAGGCCGCGCCCGCGGTACGCGGGCGAAACGCCCAGCCATTCCAGCGTGACCCAGCGCTGCGCCCCCGCGCAGGCAGACAGGTGCGCCGGGATATCCCAGGCTTCGCATTCCCCCACGCGTTGCTCTTCCACATAAGCCGCCAATACCCATTCGCCTGCCGGTTCGTTGACCGAGCGTTCCAGGCGCAGCTTTTGCATGGCAGGCTGTGGAACATCGGCCAATTCCAGGTGCGAAAGCATGCTCGCCCAACTGCCGGCATAGAAAAAACCCGCCTGCTGCAAGCCCGCCGCCAGGTGCTCCCAGGTCTGCGGCACGCCCATCCATCCCATGCCAAAGCTGCAGCGCGCCGTAACCTCTACCCCGCTCAGGTGCAGCCTCTCCGCCTGCTCGACCAGCCTTTCTACCAGCCGGGCTGCTGCCTCTGGCTGGTCCGGCGCAGCAAACATCCAGCTCACATTGCCTTTGATCTCGCCGGGATGCTCTCCTACATCGCCGTCGCCGGATGGAAGATCATTCACCCTGGGGAAATCTAACTGCGCAGCCGCCGCCAACCGATCCCCCTCGAATACGGTCACGATTTCAGCATCCATCCCATGAGCCGTCTCCGGATAATGCCCGTTCCATAATCCGGTGTTGCCCACGATCCCGGCCACCTGCCGCTGGGTAAGCTGCCAGCCGGGAGGCATGCTGCCCAGGTGCAGGTTGACCAGGCGCGTTAATTCAGAGAGATGGTGTTCGATTGAAACTCGCATACGTGTCGAGAGATCCCCTTAACGAAGCAATTTTATCGGCCAGGCGGGTGGGTTCCGGCAAACGATAGCCACGCCCGCAAGCCAAAGCCAGTTGCACCGCCGATCCAATATCGCTGCGGTGGCCTGGAGAAATATACACCGGTTTCACGCCGCGCCGGGTGCGCACTGCGGCTCCCAACACTTCGGCGCCCACACACAGCTCGCTGGTGCTGCCGGCGGCCTCTCCCAAAGGCCCATGCTTTCCAACCAGGATAGATTTCGCGCAGCCCACCGTAGGATGGTCTAATAAAACGCCCAGGTGGCAGGCAATCCCCAGGCGGCGCGGGTGCGCCAGGCCGTGCCCATCGAAGATCAAAACGTCCGGCAGAAAACTCAATTTTTCCAGGGCCGCCAGGATGGCCGGCGCCTCTCGAAAAGAAAGCAGCCCGGGAACATAAGGGAAGCGCACGGGAACCTCGGCCACGGCATATTCGACCAGGGTCATCGCCGGGTAAGCCAACACCACCACAACCGCCCGGGCGATCTCGCCCCCCGCCGGAAAACCCGCGTCCACCCCGCCAACGCAGCGCAGGGCAGCCAGGTCCAACGCCTGCTCCACCCGCAAAGCGCCGCGCAGCACAAGCTGCACCTGAACGGCTTCTGCGGCGGGCAGGTCCCAGCGGTGGGCATGCTGCAATCGCAAAACAGGCATATCAGTTGTGCATTTCCGCCCAGGCATGCAGCAGTTCATCCAGCTCGCTTTGCAGGCGCAGGTACTCATTGCCCAGTTGTTGCACCTTCAGCGGATCGGCCGGAGGGCTTTCCAAACGCCTGGTCAAAACGGCCAACTGCTGTTCCAGGGCTTCGATCGATGTTTCCAACTCTTGCAAGCGGGCCTGGCGGCGGCGCTCCTCCGTCAGTTGGCGATTCTCGGCGCGCGCTTTCTCTTTGTACTGCAACTGCCGTTCATTGTTTTGCACCACGGCCTGCTGCGCCAGCCTCTGCGCTTCTTTTTCCATGCGCTGCTGGCTGTACGTTCCCTTGAAGATTTCCAGCCTGCCCCTGGCCTCGTCGATCTCCCAAACCTGGGTTGCCAGGGCATCGATCAGGTAACGATCGTGCGAGACCAACAGGATGGTGCCAGAAAATTCAGCCAGCACCTGCTCCAGGATCTCTTGCGCCTGGATATCCAGGTGGTTGGTCGGCTCGTCCAGCAAAAGCAGGTTGGCGGAAGAGAGAGCCAGTTTTGCCAGGGCCAGCCGGCCGCGCTCTCCGCCCGAGAGCATGGATACTAATTTGAAAACATCCTCGCCGGTAAACAGAAAACGCGCCAGGTAGTCGCGGATATCGGCCAGCAGCATCTGCGGCGCAAGCGGTTCGATCTCTTGCACCAGCGTTTTTTTGGGATTCAAACCCTCGTGCGCCTGGGCAAAGTAGCCCACCTTCAAGCTGGCGCCCAGGTAGACCTGCCCCGCCAGCGGCGGCATCTGTTCCAGGATGGTTTTTAAGAAAGTGGTTTTCCCGGCTCCGTTCGGCCCAATCAAAGCCGCACATTCCAGGCGGCGCAGCTCGATCTCATCCACTGCGAACAGCGGGTTGCCCGGGTAACCAACCTGCAGCTCGCGGGCGCGCAGCACGATCTCTCCGCTGCGATACTGGGATTTCAGGTTGAGATTCAGGCGCGGTGGGCGGTACCGGGGGGGCTTCAGGGCGCGCACCCGGCGATTAGCCTCGTCCACATTCATAAAGCTGGTCGAAATATGCACTTCTTCGCTGATCTCGCCCCAGTTCTTGCCAATGACGGCTTCGATGCCCAACTGCTCGGCTGCTTCCAGGTAACGGCTCAGGCGGCGCAGCCGGCCGCGTGCCTGCGAAACGTTCTGCCCAGAAATATTGCGCCGGATGAAATCCAGCTCACGCTCCAGCCGCTCGATCTCAGAAGTAAAGATCAACTCGCGGCGCTCCCAGCGCTCCTGGCGCTGCTGCACATAAGCCGAATAGTTCCCCCGATACAGCTCAAAACCGACCCGGCTCATTTCTAGAATGGTATTGACCACCTTATCCAGGAAATAACGATCGTGGGAAACGATCAGCGTAGCCCCCTCCCACGCAGCAAGGTAGTTTTCCAGCCATTCCACAGCCTGGATGTCCAGGTGATTGGTCGGCTCATCCAGGATCAATAGATCGGGATCAGAGAGCAGCAAGCGCCCCAGCAAAGCCCGGGTGCGCTGCCCACCAGAAAGATGGGCCAGCGGGTAATAGAACTCGTCCCGCGTGAAGCCCAAGCCGGTCAAGACCTGCTCGATGCGCGTCACATAAGTGTACCCGCCCAGGTGATCGAACTTCGCCTGCAGCGAGCCATAGCGCTCCAGAGCCTCTTCAGCCTGGTCCGGCTCGCTCATGGCGGCTTCCAGGCCGGCCAATTCGGCTTCCATATCCATCAAGGGCTGCAGCGCGCTCAAGCATTCCTGCCAGAGCGTGTTCTGTGAATTAAACCCCGACTCTTGCGGCAGGTAACCCATCTTGACGCCGCGCGCCCAGGTGGCCTGCCCACCGCTCGGCGTATCTTCCCCGGCCAGGATGCGCAGCAGCGTGGTCTTGCCGATTCCATTTGGCCCCACAACGGCCATGCGCGCCCGGTAAGGTACCGTAAAGGAAATATCGGAGAAAATATCTACCGGCTCGAACGATTTCGATAGATTGGTTACCGTGATCAAAGACATTCCAGCAGTTCACCTCACCCGGATCGGAAAAGCGGGAACAATCCGAGCACAAAATACGTCAAATCCTGTATAGAACTGGCACTTTTCATGCAACACCCACAGGAGAAGGATGTGGCTCTTTATTTTACCCTAACCCACAAACAATTAACATGACATGTTATAATCGCGCAGCAATGAATCAATCTGATACCAACCAGATTTCTCACCGAAGAAATCGCGTTACCATGACCCCCCTGATGTGGGGCCTTTTGATTGCTTTTTTGGTAGCGGCATTGATCACCGCTTACCTGACCTTTGCCGTGGTGCGTGAATATTTCACCTTCACCGATGAAAGGCCCGCGCCGCAAAACCTGTTCAGCCCGCAAGAAGGCCAGGAGAGCTCTCAAAACGCCCCCCTGCCGGCCTATGACACCAATCAACCCATGCAGAACGTGGCCGGGCCCACCTCCCAGCCCTGGGATGGCGCCAATCGCGTCACGCTGCTGCTGTTGGGCCTGGATTATCGCGATTGGGAAGAAGGCCAAGGAGCCGCCCGCACCGATACCATGATCCTCTTGACCGTCGATCCGGTCAGCCGGACAGCCGGGATCTTGTCGATCCCCCGCGACCTGTGGGTGAATATCCCCAGTTATGAATATGGCAAGATCAACACCGCCTATTACCTGGGAGAAGTGTATAACCTGGAGGGCGGCGGCCCCGGGTTGGCCATCAAGACCGTCGAAGAAATGTTGGGCATCACCATCAACTACTATGCTCAGGTGGACTTCTTTGCCTTCGAACGCTTCATCGATATCATTGGCGGGATTGTGGTCGATGTTCCAGAAGAAATGAGCGTCGATCCCATCGGGCCCGGTAATACCGTTACTTTGCCGGCCGGGCAGCAGCGGCTGAATGGCGCTACCTCCCTGGCCTATGCCCGTAACCGCGATACGCTGGGGGGCGATTTCGACCGCGCCCAACGCCAACAGCAGGTGATCATGGCGGTTCGTAACCAGGTGATGGATCTCGAAATGCTGAACGTGCTCATTCAAAAATCCCCTCTCCTGTATAACGAGCTTTCCAAAGGCATCCATTCCAACCTGACCCTGGACGAAATGATCAGGCTGGCCTGGCTGGCACAGCAGATCTCGCCGGAGAATATCCATCGCGGCGCGATCGGCATCGACCAGGTCACGATCACCGTTTCACCGGATGGGTTGGATATCCTGCAGCCCGATATGGATGCCGTGCGGCTGCTGCGCGATGAAGTCTTCACCACCAATACCGCCATCAGCCCAATGGCCACCGCTGGCAGCCTGGAAGAACTGGTTCAGAGCGAAAACGCCACCATCTCCATCCTGAACGCCACCTACACGCCAGGGCTGGCCTCAGAAACCATGCAATTTCTACAAAGCAAGGGCCTGAACGTTACCAATACTGGCAACGCAGAAGAAGCCCTCGCCGAAACCACGATCATCGATTACAGCGGCAAACCCTATACCTACCAGTATTTGATCGACCTGCTGCAAATCCAACCGACTGCGACTTATAATAGTTTTGACCCCAACAGCACAGTAGATATCGTCATCTTACTAGGGAACGACTGGGTGCAAAACAATCCAATGCCATGAATGAGAAAGTATAAGTGAAAAACAAAAAATCTCTCAAATTCTTATGGGGGCTGCTCATCTTTTTAATCGCCGCCGTGCTGGTAGCTGTTTTGTCTTACCAACAATCCCTGGGGTTCTTCAAAGCGTATGATGTGACCGGCATGCAAGGCCTGGCGATCGTTAATACGCCTACCCTGGAGTTAGATGCGCAAGGCACTCCCATCACGCCTGCCACCCAGGCAGTACCCGATCAACTTGCCGGCCCCAAACCACAGCCCTGGGACGGCGCCAGCCGGGTGAACATGCTGGTCATGGGCCTGGACTACGGGGATTGGGCGGAAGACCGCGAAGGCCCTTCTCGTACCGATACCATGATCGTGCTCACCGTTGACCCGTTAGCCCTGACGGCCGGCATGATCAATATTCCGCGTGACCTGTGGGTGACAATTCCCGGCTTTGAAAACGGCCGGATCAATACCGCCTATTATTTAGGCGAGGCCTACCGCTTGGAAGGCGGCGGCCCTGGCCTGGCGATCAAGACGGTCGAACAGTTATTGGGCGTAAAGATACATTACTACGCCCAGATCGATTTCGCCGCCTTCGAAAAGTTCATCGACGCCATCGGCGGCGTTCTGATCGATGTGCCCTACGAGATCAGCATCGATCCCATTGGCAATAACAATACGATCATCTTGCAGCCCGGTCAACACCGGCTTTACGGGCCTGAGGCGCTGGCCTATGCGCGCGCCCGCCATACGGAAGGCGGCGATTTCGACCGCGCCCAGCGCACTCAGCAGGTGATCATGGAAGTGCGCCGCCGAGTCACCAAGCCCAGCTTTTTCCCCGTTTTGCTCGGCCAGGCAAATCAGTTGTATACAGAACTGAGCAGCGGCATTCATACGAACATGACCCTGGACGAGGCCATCCAGTTTGCCTGGCTGGTCCAGCAGATCCCGGTCGAAAGCATCCGGCAAGGCACGATCGCCCCACCCGAGCAAGTGCTGCTGACCAAATCACCCGATGGGTCGCAAGAGATTCTCAAGCCGGTGCCGGATAAAATCCGCCTGCTGCGCGACGAAATATTTGGCACGGGCGACAACCTCAGCCCCATCGCTGAGACCGGAGAAGCCGTCGATCTGGCCAAATCGGAAGGCGCGCAGGTCATGGTATTGAACGGCACATACGTTGAAGGGATCGCGACCCGCACCCAAGCATACCTTGTTTCTCAAGGCCTGGCCAATATCAGCACAGGAAACGCCGGCGAACAAACCGCTTCTACCAAGATCATTGATCATACCGGCAATCCCTACACTTTGCGCTACCTGGTTGAATTGATGAACATATCTGAGAACTACATTTATCTGCGCTATGACCCCAACAGCCAGGTCGACGTCGAGGTGATCCTGGGAACGGATTGGGCAGACAACAACTCCATGCCCTAAATGGATCTCCTGACAGGCTCCATCGAGCGTATCACCTACTATAACGAAGAAAATGGTTATAGTGTGCTGCGCCTGCGCCCCGATTCCAGCCGCACGCCGGGCGCCAACCGCGAAGGGCTGGTAACCGTTACCGGCAACCTGCCCGAAATGTCCCCCGGCGAATATCTGCGGTTGCGCGGCCAGTGGATGCAGCATCCCAAGCACGGCATGCAGTTTCAGGTGGAAACTTGCGAACAAACCCTGCCCGCCACGGTGACGGGCATCCGCCGCTACCTGGGCTCTGGGCTGGTAAAAGGCATCGGCCCGCGCCTGGCAGAGCGGATCGTAGCCCGCTTTGGCAAAGAAACGCTGAATGTCATTGAAAATCACTGCGAGCGCCTGGCAGAAGTAGCCGATGTGGGCCCCAAGCGCACTCGCCTGATCGCCGCGGCCTGGCAGGAGCAAAAGCAGCTCAAAGAGATCATGATTTTCTTGCACGGGCATGGGATCAGCACCAACCTGGCCGTAAAAATATACAAGCAATATGGCAACGAATCGCTGGGGATTGTGCAGAACGATCCCTACCGGTTAGCACGTGATATTTACGGCATCGGTTTCAAAACTGCCGATCGCATCGCCCAGGCCCTGGGACTGCCAGCCGACCATCCTTCGCGCCTGGAAGCCGGGCTGGTTTACAAGCTCAACGAATCAATCGATAATGGCCATGTCTTTGCGCCCCAGGCTGGTCTGATCACCTCCGCCAGCGAGCTTTTGGGAGTGGATGCCAACCTGCTCCCGCCTGCGCTGGAACGCTTGATCCGCCAGGAGCGCGTGCACATCGAAAACCTGCCCCAGTTAATGGAAGAAAGCCCTGGCAAAGCAGAGCGCGTGGATGTGCGCACGCACCCGCCTGCTGCCGTGCAGGAGGACGCCTCGCCATACAGGCTGCCGGCGGTTTACCTCACCCCTTACTATTATGGTGAAAAAGGCGTAGCAGAAAGATTATGCACTTTGCATTACACCATTCCTTCTAACCTGAGCGACCTGCCGCCTGCCTTTATGCCGTTCGATGCCGGCCTGTCTGCCGAACAACAGTCTGCCATCCGCATGGCGCTCAACCACCCGGTCAGCATCCTCACCGGCGGGCCAGGCACCGGCAAAACAACCGCCATCAAAGCACTGATCGCGGCGTTGGAATCGGCCCACAAACGTTACGCCCTGGCTTCGCCAACCGGGCGCGCCGCCAAGCGGCTCTCCGAGGCCACCGGACGCCCGGCCAGCACCATCCACCGCCTGTTAGGTTACCAGCCTGGCATTGGTTTCCACCACAACGCTGAGGATCCCCTGCCGGTTGATTTGCTGGTAGTGGACGAAGCCTCCATGCTAGACCTGCTGCTGATGAACACGCTCCTCAAGGCGCTGCAGCCCGGCGCTCATTTACTCCTGGTGGGGGATGTGGATCAGCTCCCCTCTGTTGGAGCGGGCGACGTACTGCGCGATATCATTTCCAGCGACCTTGTTCCGGTCACCCGGTTGGGCGTTATATTTCGCCAGGCAGAAGGCTCGCACATCATCCGCAACGCGCACCGCATCAACCAGGGAGAAATGCCCCTCCTGTCTCGCGACAGCCAGGATTTCTTCCTGTTCCAGGCAGAAACAGCCGAGCAGGCCGGCCAGTGGGTTGAGCAGGTTGTGGCACAGCGCATCCCCACCCGCTTTGGACTGCAGGCGATCGAGCAGGTGCAGGTTTTGGCGCCCATGTACCGCGGCCCGGCGGGCGTTAATATGTTGAACACCCGCCTGCAAGCGGTTCTAAACCCGCCCGACCCACAAAAACCGGAAAAGGCTCTGCAGGGTGTGATCTTTCGCCTGGGGGACAAAGTGATGCAGATCCAAAACAACTACGATAAAGAAGTTTTCAATGGCGATATGGGCCGGCTGGCTGACCTGGACGAGGTGAACCACACCCTGGTGGTTAACTTCGAAGGAAGGTTGGTCGAGTATGATTGGCTGGAGGTCGACCAGCTTGTATTGGCTTATGCCGTTTCGGTGCACAAGGCCCAGGGATCGGAGTTCCCGGCAGTGGTTATCCCACTTGTTACAGCCCATTATATGATGCTGCAGCGCAACCTGCTGTACACCGCCATCACCCGCGCCAAGAAACTATGCGTCCTGGTGGGCAGCCAGCGCGCCATCAGTATTGCGGTGCATAATAACAAAGTGGCGCAGCGTTACACTGCCTTGAGCTGGCGTTTGAAAAACTGAGCTATTCGACCGGTTGCTCGAAGACCAATTGCCAATTCCCCCAGATACGGATCCCTGCCGAGGCTTCGCACTCGGTTGAGGTGATCCCCTGGATAAGCTGGCTGCCCTTTGCCAGGTGCAGCGTGTAATTCACTCCAGGGGTCATCAAATAATCAGCAAAGCCAATCCCAAATTCGGGTTTCAGCCCGGTAAAGAAACGGTCCTCGCTGCCATCCCAATTCACAATGATCTCAACACCCGGCACGGGGTTGCCGGCCGCGTCGCGCACCTCCACCAGCATCAGCGGGCCTCCCATGGTGGGGTCGCATACCAACTGCTGGTCGGTCATGGCAAAGGCCGCGCCCGGCGTTGCTGTTGAGGTGCGCGTGGGCAAAGCCGTATACGTTGCCGAGGGGGCCGGTGTGCGGGTAGCAGGGCGTTGGGTGACAGTCACCGCATCCTGCACCTGGCTGATCGCAGCCGGTGTGGAGGAGGCTTTGGGCGTTGAAGTTACGGTAGAGGTTATCACCAACAAAGCCGTGGGAGTCAGGGTAGGCAACAAAACAGCGCCTGGTGTGTCTGTGGACAGAGGCAAGGGGGGAGCAGCAGGGTTTGCATCCTCTCTCAGGGCCGCAGCTAACAGATCCAGGGCGCGCACCTCCGTATCTGGGCGCCCCTGCGCCAGTGCGCCCTGGGCCTGCAAAGCCAATATTTCTGCCGGGTTGGCATCTCGTAACAAATCCAGGCGCGCTTTGGCGCGCACCAAATCGCCATTGGATAGGTAAGCCACCGCGATCAAGGTGCGATATTGATCTTTGAAATACACATTCAACACTGCTGGAGCAGTTGGTTTTTCTCGCGGGTTGATCCACCAGGCGTAGAGCAGCCCCAAAACGGCGCCCAACACCAAACCGGTCAACAGATACCAATGACCCCGTTTCTCTCGCTTCATGGGGGCGGCGCCTCGATACTTGGATTCCAGATCATCAGGCTATCTTGCAAGACTTTGATCAATATCAGGTCACTGGTGCTGTATTTATTTTCGCTGGCGCGCAAGAGGGCCTTTCCCACCATTTCTTCCGGCGCATCAGAACCAAGCAGTGCCAGGCGCTGTGCCGCCAGGCTCAAATTATTTTCGACTTTGTAAGCCTCGGCAACCATTAAGACATAATCCGTCTTGTAATCCTGATGCAAGGCGTCCAGAGTGGCGTCATAATACTCCACCGGGGCAACCCACCAACCGTAGATCAAGCCGCCGGCAGCCCCAATCGCAATGGCAAGAAAGAATAAGAACCAACGTGACATGCTGGAATTGTGCCACAGACAGTCAAACAGGGCAAGGTCAAAATGAGAGAATCAACGACCAATATCGAATTAAAATGGTATCATCTCAAAAAAGAGGGGTGTGGCGAGAAGCTTATGGTCTGTGTTTTTTCGTTTTCAGTTCGTCCCTGAGAACAAGCGTAAGCACGATGCTGATCACAGTAACCACCAATGAGCCCAGGAAAGCATTCCAGAACCAGGGCTCCGCCAACGTAAAGCCCGCTCCAAACTGATTACCGGCCCACCCGGTGAGAGCAAATAGCAGCGTATTGATTACCAATGTAAACAACCCCAACGTCAGGATGATCAGAGGGCAAGTCAGTAAGCTGAGCAAAGGGCGAACCAAGGCATTGATCAGTCCAAAGATCAACGCCAGCCAGATCAATGAAACCCAGGTAGCGCCCGGCGGCTGCTGCACACCAGGGACAATGGCAATTGCCGCATACAAGGCCACGGTATTAATTGCCCAACGCAAGATAAAACGTGTCATTTTTTACTCCTACATTGATCTATGACTATTTTCTGATGACTCTATACTGTATACGAGCAACCCAATACAAAAGTTGCGCCTGCGGTCTGAACGGGTCTCGGGCTCAGGCAGGCCTCACGGATTCAGGTTTACGCAGCGGTTTTTCCATCCAGATCAAGGTTTGAAAATTAAAGAAACCCGCCTCCTCGAGAGGCCCTTCTGCCAACCCGGCCGGGAAGTTCAAAGTCAGGTGGGGCCGGCGTGCTATCTGGCGGCGGGCAAAAACCAACAGCGCTTTCACAGCCTCTTCATCTATCTGCTCGGGCACCGCCAGCCAGAGGAAATCAGAGTAACCCGCAGCGTGCAGCCAGGTCACTACACCCAGTAACCGGCCGGATCGTTCCACGCTCCAGTGGCGTGGAAATGCAAAGGATAATAACCGCCGGAAATCGCCTTCCCAACCGGGCTGCATGAGAGGCAGGTTGATATCCAGATGCCATCTCAGATCTACCGGGTATAAACGTTCCAGCCATGATTTTTGCTGCACCCAGGAATGATCCTGGCGCGATTGCAGCCGTAATCCTGTACCAAGTTCCAAACCAGGGATCTCAGGCCGGTTTTGCCAGGAAGTGCGCCGGGCGCGTTCAACAAAGCCCAGCGACTGATAGATATGAATTGCAGACGGGTTATCTGCCCGGACCTGCAGCCATACCGTCGCCATGCCACGCAGCATCACATAATCCACCGCGGTTGCCGTTAACATCCGGCCAATGCCTCGCCCGCGGAAATCGGGATGCACAGCTACGTTGGCGATCAGGTAACTCCGCTTCCCCAGCACCTCGATCGACACCAGACTGAGATTGCCGACCAGGCGTTTGTTTTCTTCCCAAACAAAACCCGTCACAGGCAGGTTGGCCGCCTGCTCCGCCGCCGTTGACATCCAATTCCAGAAACGATTGTAACGGGCAGAAGAACGCATCTCGTCCAGGTAATGCAAGCCATCCGCATCCAGTGTATCCCGGAAACACAATTCAATCAGGTCGGCGATCCCGCTCAGGTCGCGCCAGACCTCAATCGTACGCAGATGCCCTTGTGCGGCTGCAGGCAGGACAAGATTAGCAAAAGTAGGCATTGAGATAAGATTTTTCGCCATAGCAATCCGGTAGTTTGATCTATTTTACCCGATTGTGATCGAATTGTTTTCTAATCTCTACGTTTTTTGATATACTGGCAGCGAATGAAAAACTTATCCGCTTGGCTGTACCGTATCGAATAAAATGACCAGGTTTCTCCTCCGCCGCCTCGCCATCATCCCCGTCGCCCTGGCGCTGGTGCATCTACTTAGCTTTAGCTATGCACATATTGCCCGGCCTATCCGGGCCGCACGCACGCCTTACCTGCGCGAGCAGGCAGCAGTCGCCCCCCTTTGGCAATCTTACCAGCAATACTTGCAACAGGTTATCAGCGGCGACCTGGGACAGATGCCCGGTGCAAAGGGTGATCTGGCAACAGCCATCAGCCAGGCCACTCAGGCCAGCCTGGGCTTGTTGGGGATTGCCCTGGCAGCCAGTATCCTGTCAGGACTTTCGCTGGGCTTCATGGCGGTCCGCAGCCAACCGCCGGGAACCCGGCGGTGGCTAACCCCACTGACCACGCTCGGGCTTGCCACGCCCAGTTTCTACCTGGGAAGCCTGTTCATACTGGGGATTGTTTATTACATCCTTTGGAAGGGACCGCAAGCCGGCTCATTCTTTCCGATCAAAGGGTTTGGCTGGGATGTTCATTTGATCCTGCCCGCCCTGACACTGATGGCGCGGCCCACCGTGCAGATCGCTCAGATTACTGCTGAAATGCTTTCCAGTGAGTTGGGGAAACAATACGTGATCGCAGCGCGCAGTTTTGGCCACACCTGGCACGATATTCGCTTCAAACAGGCTTTGCGCAATGTGCTGGCGCCCATCTTCCTTACGATCGCCAGCGCGTTTCGCCTGCTGGTCGGAGAATTGATCGTGGTGGAATGGTTGTTCTCCTGGAGCGGCCTGGGCAAATTATTGGCCTCTACCCTGGTGCCGGGAACTTTGAGCACCAATCTGGGCGCGACCTCACTATTCTTGAACCCGCCCGTGATCGCAGCTGTGGTCACGATCATTGCCGCGCTGTTCATCCTGGCTGACCTGATTGCATCGATCCTGGCGCGTCTCTGCGACCCGCGCCTGCGTTACGGCGAAGAAAGCAGTGAGCATGCTGTCGCAGCCGCCTGAATCTAAATTCATTTCCTGGCATACACCTTGACCCAAGAACCATCCAAACACTCCCAACCAACGAACTGGCCTCTCTGGATCGGCTTATCGATCGTATTGAGCATCATCATCCTGGCTTTTGTCGGTCAAGAGATAGCACCCCGCGACCCATTGGAAGAAAATGTTATCTTCCGCAGCGGGGATACTTACGAAATCCCGCCGCTGCCGGCCTTTACAGTGCCGGGATTCTGGCTGGGGACCGATCAATTTGGGCGAGATTTACTAAGCCGCTTGTTATGGGCAGTCCGCCCAACAATGATCATGGTCTCGATCGTCGCCCTGACCAGGCTGTTTTTAGGCACGTTGATCGGACTGGGCGCGGGCTGGTCCTCTCGCCGCAGCGGCCGCTGGTTAGATCTCTTGATATCAGCCGCATTGTCGGCGCCGGTGCTCATGGTAGCCCTGGGAGCGATTGCCTTGCTGGGCGCAGAGTTGGGTTTGGTCGCTTTCATCGTTGGGCTATCCATTAACGGCTGGGCAGAAACGGCTCGCCTGGTGCGCGAACAAACACAAGCGATCAAAACCCAGTTATATATCGAAGCGGCGCACGCCCTAGGCGCATCTTCTATGCAAATACTGCGGCGCCACGTACTCAGGCAAATTGGTCCCCTGATCTGGGTGCTGTTTGCCTTTGAGATCAGCAGCACCTTAATGGTGACCGCCGGATTGGGATTCCTTGGATACTATATTGGCGGCGATGTGTGGATCGAAGTGGGCGATTTTGTCTCCCGCCGGGTTAGCGGAACCCCTGAACTGGGCCAAATGCTGGCAACCTCATGGGGCACGTTGGACCAACCCTGGGCCATGGTTCTCACTGGAACGGTCATCTTTTTCACCATTTTAGGTTTCAACCTGCTGGGAGAAGGGCTGCGATCGTTATCCGATCCGGAGCGCATATCGCGCCGCAGCCCTATGGCAGTGCTGTTCACACGCCTGGGCGGACAGGTTGAAGAACGCCTGATACATCCTGCCTCACAAGCGCTGCGCGCTCACAAGGCCCGCACCGGCCTGGCAGCATTGGCGATGGTTTTGACGATCGGAGGTGTCATCTTGTGGCGTATCCTCGCTGCGCCGGCTCCATCCCCGGCAGGGAGCGAATTACTCCGCCCCGGAGAGAATCTTTGGCCTGCCGACGAGTATGATTTTTATGGAACCAACCAGATCAGCGCCTTGGGGCCTGCCCAGGCTAACCTGGCCTGGAGCTACCAGGAGACAAGCGGGTTTTCGGGAGGGCCGGTCGTTGCAGCAGATGGAACCCTCTATCTCGGCGCAAAAAAGGGCACTTTGCTGGCGTTCCATGCCGATGGAAGCCTGGCCTGGGAGAGCGATGTGGCTGCTTCTCCGGTGGGTGCGCCGGCGCTCGATCCGGCTGGAAATATCTTCATCGTCAATAAAAGCGGTGCATTGGCAGCCTTCAACTCAGATGGCAGCCTGAGATGGCGCTACCTGCCCGAAGGCTCGCTGCAAGCCTTCACCGGTCCGGTGCTGGATTTGAGTAATAATATTTATTACCAGGTTCGCTCTCAAGGCAGCGATCGCTTGTTGGCAATCTCGCCGCAGGGAAACTTGCTCTGGTCCCAATCGGTACCCCGTGGTCACGCCGAAACCCTGCCCCGGCTGAGCCCCACCGGAAGGTATCTTTACATTCAACAACGATTGTTCGATCTAGAAAAAGAGGGCACGGCATTAGAAATCGACACACCCACCCAGAACGATCCCGTGTTAAAAAATCGAGGGCAATTTATCACTGGAGCGGATGGGTTGAATTATTTTCATGCCGGGCACACGATGCTCCAATGGAAGCTGGCGCGGCAGAACATGGAAATCGTCCAGAGTGCAAGTTGGAACTACGCCGCAGCCGGGATCTTATCTACTTCATCGTATCCAAGCAAGGCAGGAGTTACACCCGATCATATTATCTGGTTGTTTTATTCCGGGCAGTATGGAAAGACGCGCATTGTCTGGCTGGATGAGAGCGGCGTTTTCTTGGGTTTTGGAAAAAGCGAGATGGAATATGGCTCGATCATCGCTTTCGATGGCCAGAACACGATGTATTATTGCGGTCTTCTCCAACAATCCGCCGAACAACCGATCACTTGTGCAGCCCAAACCCAGGGCAGCGAAGCAGCGCTGTGGGAATTCCCGTTAGAGAAAGCGAGAAAGAACGTAGTCGGAGGAGCCTTGCTGCCCGGCAAACTGTATGTTGTCACCAGCGATGGATTCTTGTTCGCAATCACCGAGGCGCGGTGATGGGCCATGCCGTAAGCTCCCGGAACGATTCCCTTACATCAAACAATGCAAAGTAAACCAAATAGCATGCAAATATTCGCCCAACCACTTGAGCAAACCGTATTTGCGAATTTCATATATAACTCTAACGCTGGCAAGCCCAGATAAAGACGAACAAATGTTATAATCTCAACACAGATTAATGTCTCGTTCATGATAAAGGATTGCCGTTATGATGCGATTTGACCGTTTCACCGAGCGCGCCCAGGAGGCTGCCCAGCGCGCTGCCGAGATCATCCAGCGCTACGGGCACAACCAAATCGATACAGAACATATATTGCTGTCCCTGATCGAACAACCCCAAGGCGTCATTCCTCAGATCCTGGATGTTCTCAAAATTGAGGCTGCTGCCCTGACCGAGCGGCTGGATTACATTTTACGTACCAGCCCCAAGGCCAATATCTTTGGCGGTGGCGCCGGGCAAATCTTTATCACGCCGCGCGTCAAGCGGATCATCGACCTGGCAAATGAAGAAGCCAATCGCCTGAAAGACGAGTATATTTCTACGGAACATATCTTCCTGGCTATCTTGAACGAGCGCAGCACTCCGGCTGCCAGGCTGTTGGAAGGCGCTGGGTTGACCCGCGAGCGAGTATATGAAGCCGTCCAACAGATCCGCGGCGGGCAACGCGTCACCGATCCCCAAGCCGAGACGCGCTACCGCACCCTGGAAAAATATTCGCGCGACCTGACTCAATCGGCACGAGAAGGCAAGCTGGATCCCGTGATCGGGCGAGATACAGAAATCATGCGCGTCATTCAAATCTTATCGCGCCGCACAAAAAACAACCCTGTTCTGATCGGTGAAGCGGGCGTCGGAAAGACAGCGATTGTGGAAGGCCTGGCACAAAAGATCGCCTCCAAAGACGTCCCCGAAATCTTATCCGATAAGCGCGTGGTCTCGCTCGACCTGGGCGCAATGATCGCCGGCTCCCGCTTCCGGGGAGAATTCGAGGAGCGATTAAAGGCCTGCATCGAGGAGATCCAACGCGCCGAAGGAGAGATCATCCTGTTCATCGATGAACTGCATACCGTGGTGGGAGCAGGCGCAGCGCAAGGCGCTATGGATGCCTCCAACATGCTCAAGCCCGCCCTGGCGCGCGGCGAACTACAATGCATCGGCGCCACCACACTGGATGAATACCACAAGCATATTGAGAAAGACGCGGCGCTAGAACGCCGTTTTGCGCCAGTATACGTTGAAGAACCCAGCGTTGATGACACCATTCAGATGCTTCACGGCTTGCGCGACCGTTACGAGGCTCACCATAAAGTGCGCTTTTCCGATGACGCCCTGGTAGCGGCAGCCCGTCTTTCTTCCCGCTATGTCGCAGACCGGCACCTGCCGGATAAGGCCATTGACTTGATCGATGAGGCCGCCGCCAAGCTGCGCGTGGCACTGTATTCGCTGCCACCCAATTTGAAAGAGATGAAAAACGAAATCGATCGCCTGGCAGCCGAAGAAGAACAAGCCGGCCTGGTACGCGAATATGAGCGCGCCGCCCAGAAGAAGGCTGAACGTCTGCGCATGGAAGAAGATTTCGGCACACTGCGCGACCAATGGGAAGCCGAGCACAAGCTAGATGAAGTTGTCGATGTGAATGATATTGCCAGCGTGATCGCCCAGTGGACGGGTATTCCAGTTACCCAGATGATGGAAACCGAATCGGAAAAGCTGCTTCACATGGAAGACCGCTTGCATGAACATATCATCGGACAGGATGAAGCCATCCACGCCATATCAGATGCCATCCGCCGGGCTCGTTCAGGCCTTAAGGATCCCCGCCGCCCGATCGGCTCTTTCATCTTCATAGGACCTTCCGGCGTGGGTAAAACCGAGTTGGCCAAAGCGTTGGCAGAGTTCATGTTCGATGACCCCGATGCGCTGGTGCGCATTGATATGAGCGAGTATCGCGAGCAGCACACCGTCTCCCGCCTGTTTGGCGCACCTCCCGGTTATATCGGCTATGAAGAAGGCGGGCAGCTGACAGAAGCCATCCGGCGGCGGCCTTACCGGGTGGTGTTATTCGACGAGATCGAAAAAGCCCACCAGGAAGTGTGGAATGCACTCCTGCAGATCCTGGACGATGGCCGCCTGACAGATGGACAGGGTCGCGCAGTCGATTTCCGCAATACTGTCCTGATTATGACCAGCAACCTGGGCACGGAATACGTGCAAAAAGCCGGCAGCCTGGGCTTCCTGCAAAGCTCTGCCAGCTCCGAAGATCGCCTGGCGCAAGAGAAAATCGAAAAAGCTCTCAAGGGAACCTTCCGCCCCGAATTTCTCAACCGTATCGATGAAATCATCACTTTCTCGCCGCTCTCCTTGGAAGAGATGGTGCAGATCGTTGACCTTCAAATGAAAGAAATCCAGGAGCGACTGGACGAGCATGGCTTGCAGGTAGAGTTAAGCCCCGCTGCGCGCGATTGGTTAGCCAAGGAAGGTTTTAATCCCTCCTTTGGCGCCCGGCCTTTGCGCCGCACCTTGCAGAAATACGTGGAAAGCCCGCTCTCGGTCAGCATCTTGAGCGGAAAATTCGCCTCAAATTCACGTATCCGCGTGGACGTGGACGAGAAGAACGAGCTCACCTTCCTGCCCACGTAAGTCCCTGGAAAGTTGCCCATCATAATTTTCGGGCGCTTTCCTTATGACACTCGTCCGGCTGTAAATGATATTTGTCAGCCGTTTTAGGATGTTTGCCACTGGAGAATTCCTGGCAATCGGGCTACAGTTAAGCTAGAGTATGTATGTCCGATGATTTGCTCCATAAACTGGAATTCTTCCAAGGCCTGACCGAAAAGCAGCTGGCAATCTTACGCCCGTTCTTTTCACCATGCAACTGCGAGGCAGACGTTCTGTTATTTGAACAGACGGCCCCGGCCGAATACCTGTATATCGTAGTGACAGGTGAGTTCGTTATCCGCTATAAACCGGAAGACGGCTCGTTGATCACGGTAGGAGACGTTGGGCCGGGCGGCGTAGTAGGTTGGTCTGCAGCCTTGGGCAGTCGTTGTTACACTTCGGGAGCAATGGCGAACGTAGATTCTCGACTACTGCGAGTGCGAGGGGCTGATCTGCGCCGCATTTGCCATACGCATGCAGATATTGGCGAGATACTTTCAGAACGCCTGGTCGTTGCCAGCACCCAACGCATGAGCAATATCCAACCCAAGGTGGTGGCTTTACTCAGTCTTACTTTACGGGCCGCGCTGCGCCCCCAGGAGATAATTAAAAATGGCTGACACAAATGGCAATCCATCTGCCAGTTTAGAAGAACGTTTGAGCGCGCTGATCGAACAACTGAGCGCCTACATCGAACAGTTTCATGGCGGCTCTGTCGAATTAGTGGCCTTCGATGGTGTGGAAGTCAAAGTCCGGCTGGGCGGGGCCTGCCTGGACTGCCCTCTTTCTTCCAACACCTTGCACGGTTGGGTAGAAGGCACCATCCGGCAGTTCTTTCCCGAGATTAAAACCGTTGTAGACGTGGAGGAGTAAATTCGCGACCCTGTTCCTATGCAGCCGCGGTATCAATGCTCATACAAAAAATGGCAGGCGAAAATCTCGCCTACCATCAACTGATTAACGATGAGCTTTCAGATCGCCAGGATGAAATCAGGGAACAGATCTATACGTCAGCGGAAGGTAGACATTCTGCACTGGGCCTCCTAGAGCAAACCGGCTCAGGTGGCAGATTGGCACGCCCAAAATATCCTGATCAAGATCCCGCACGTACAGCCCACAGGCAGCATCATCCCAACTGCTCCCGTTCCACCAGAACAAGCGCAGATCGGACTCGTCCAGAGATCTGATTACATCAGGTGTGTAATGGATCTCGAGCATAATCGGCGAGGAGAATACCAGGCCCGCAAGCAGATTGCCATTCTGGTAAGCCTGGATGTCAAAAGCCAGGCCGCCCAATTGAAAACCTGCGGGGTTGTCCATAACGCCTGTATCCGGTTCGATCACGATCTCGAGCGTTTGCGAAACCGAGCCAGCTGGCAGATTCAAAATTCCTGTTGAACCCGATGTGCTGCTAAAAGGCACCGTTGAACCCGCACCGGGGAGAACCGTCTGGACTACAGGCAGTGGCCCCTTAGAGAGGACATAGAAGTAAACACCGGGTAACGCCAGGTTGAGATAATAACCTCGCAGTTCTGCCCGTACATACGTGGCGGCATAACTTTGAGCCAAGAAAATGTCGGTTGCGTTCAAGTAAGTTGTGTTCTGGATATCCTCATAACAGGCCTGCGCCGCAGCACCGGCCAATGACAGGCAGGCATATATCTTACCCCTGTACCCATCCTGCTGATCAGGGGGCAGACTCTGGCGGCTACCAAAGGTTCCCATCAAATACGGCACCAGCCAGTTATGCGGGTGGGGTATATCTTGCAGCCAGCCGCTGATAAAAATGGGCATCACCTGCGCCCTTTGAGCCGGCAGGAAAACTTGCCAATCTAACCCGAGGACATTCACCTTGAATTTTGGATCCAGGGCCTCAATCCCGGCTTTAAGGATCTCGCAGACCGCCCGACGGGTCGCGTTGCCAGTATTGTAGGTGATAGTGAGAACGAAGCCATTATTAATGACATCACCTCCCCAGGCCTGGCTGAGCTCTTGCAGCGCCAGGGTCGGGCTGTAGAAATAGGTGGGTTGGGTGTCAGTGTACCCCAGGATACCGGCGATGATTGGGCCGCGGCGCTGTATGGCATCCCCGTTGAATATTTGTTGAATATACTGGTCCCAGTTGAAGGCGTAGTTGAATCCCTTACGGACGTGGAGATCGTTGAAGAAATCGGGCGGGATGCCCTCCCCATCCAGGGCGCCGCTGCCGATATAGTTATGTTCGGTGGTTGTGTAGACGTGATAATTGAAGAAAACGTCGGTCGCGTTGGTCCCCAGGCCTCCAACATAAGCTTTCAATGTTCCTGTGGGGTACACCAGGTTGCCAACCAATCCATCCGGCGTGTCATAGCGCAGCAAGGTACGGCTGTTCAGCGCGTCTCGATAATTTGCGATGGAAATAGAAGCAAAGTCGACTTCGCCGTCCACCAGCATCTGGTAACTGGTGGTTATATCGGGGATCAGTTTGATGGTAACCTGCTCGATAGCAGCCAACCCGCTCGGTCCACCCTCCCACATCGGTGTTGTCCGCCAGTACTGTGGGTTACGCGCCAGGCCAACCTCCACACCGTGGGTCCAGTGATCGAGCATGTAGGGGCCAGTCCCGTTGGCGATGGCGGTAAAAGGATCCTCGGCAGAGTTCATGGCGTAATAGTTCTGCCAGGTATCGCATGATCCATCCCAACCACCGTTGGAGATCACCCATTCTTTATCCATGATCGAGCCCCAGGTTCCGGCCAGGGTATGCAACATTGGCCCCCAGGCCAGTTTCAGGGTCATCGTAACCACACCAGCCGCATCGTTTGAAATGATCGACTGCTTTACCGTCTGGCAGGCCTGCTGAAGAACGGCCGGGGCAGCCTGTGTCAAGGCGTTCCTGTCATCATATAAAGCGCCCGAAGGATCAACCAGCAGCGAAACATCATCAACTCCCGCGCCAAAGAAAGGCTCCGACAGCAACCATTGCGGTGAGGCGGTTCCCCCTTGCAGCAAGCCGCGTTGGAAGGTATAGGCTACATCCTCCGCACTCAGCCCATTGCCATTGTGGAACTTAACCCCAGAACGAATATTGAATACATAAGTGAGCCCATCCTCAGAGATTGTCCAGTCCGTTGCCAGCATGGGAATGAACTCGGTTGTGCTCTCGCGCCGGTAGAACAGGAGCGGCTCATAAACCTGCTGAATAATCTGGCCTCCTGCAGTTTCATAAGACAAGGCCGGATCAAGGATTTCTGGCTCGCCGGAAGTTGCCATAACCACCCGTGTGTAGGGCAATGTGCTCATCTGGGTGGATGGGGAAGCTACCTGATCCACCTGATTTCCCAGAAACAGCGGCTCGCCCAAAGCATCCCGATCAGCAGAAGCCACCCAGGTTCCTGCCAATACCAATCCCAATGTTATAACCAACACAAGTAAAATCCTGGCTTTCATAGCTTCCTCCCATAAATTAAACAAAACAAGCTATTCATTTACAATGACGCTCCCCAAATCCTTTCCATTATAGCAAATAACCATCTCTAATCAAGTACCAAATGTCATATTGGCCTCGCGATACTGTATCCTTACGTAAGGAAATTTGATGCAAGTGCAATTTGGCTTTCCAG
>CAZVRZ010000039.1:0-38366 GCA_964629965.1 uncultured Anaerolineaceae bacterium | reverse complement strand
CTGGGACTTGTTCCGGTGTGGTTCCGCTGAATCGGATCAAGTCAGTTCACTTGTCGAACCCTCTCTCTAGTAATGGAACTACCGTTTGGAATCAACCGCGTTCTCAGTGGCACGAGGAGACTCTATGGGTATCACCGTGGGGCGGTTCTGTGGGGAGGTTTTAGGGCGAAGCCGCAAAACACCCTCACAGCTACCGGCTGTCACGAAAATTCCCAATGAGCCAACAAGGATACACGATGACAATAATGCAAACATGATAAAATTGGACCAGTGGGTTCGAGTCGGTAATGTATTTTTTACTTCCACCCATCTTCTAGCAAAAGCAGCTTCTCAAATTATCATAGGTTTTTTATGTTCACGCCATACATAAAGTTACGCCTTTGTGTTTTCATCCACACATAGATAAGTCAACTACTGAGAGATTTCTAGCTTGAACTGTAAACGCTCAATAGTTAGCCCGAATTAAGTTTTGAATCCCAAATTCATTTACGGAGTATCCAATGTTAAAAAATAACAAAGTCAATTTCAAAGTTTATAAATCGGTTTCCTTGTTGCTTATCTGTTCTCTGTTATCGTTTTCACTATCCAGTTGCTCACAACTTAGCGGATCAATGACAGTACGCATTGGATATGAGGCAATCTTGTCGGATATCAGCTTCTTTGTTGCCCAAGAAGAGGGCTTTTTTGAGAGCGAAGGATTAACTGTAGAAACCGTTGAATTTAAAACAACTAACGATCAAATGCTGGCTCTGCTTTTGGGAAATGTAGATATGGTTCCAAATAGCTCCAGCGCGTTACTCTTGGCAGCCGAGATTGAACAGCCAGGGCGATTTCAAATTTTTATGGCGCATGGAGATTTAGGCAACAAATTGCTTGTGCCTGTTGATTCTCCTGTAATATCTGTGAACGAATTATCCGGAGAAAAGGTTGGCACATTTCCAGGAACAACAATGTTGACATATGTTGAACTTTCCCTCAAATCCTACTTTGATGGGATTGCACAGCCCGAGTACATTGGCATGGCTCCTCCAAGTTTGGTTGAGGCTTTAGCTACCAATCAAGTATCAGCTATCATAGCACCGGACCCAATCGCTACTATTGCGCTGAACAGTGGAGTTGCTAGGGAGTTGCTGGATAACCCTCTAGGGAATGTGATAACTCCATTTATAGGGGGAGCATCGCTGTTAAGGTCTGATTTTGTTGAAAACAACCCCACGGCATCTGCTGCTATTGTGCGTGCAATGATCCGTGCTGATCAATTTATAGATGAAAATCCTGACGAGGCGGTCGCAATATTTGCCAAGTATACAAACTACTCGGCAGACCTGATGGCTGGTGTAAATCTAGGACAGAGATGGACCCTAAGCAATATGAATAAAGAAGCGTTTCAAGATCTGGCAGATCTATTATTCAATGCCGGGCTTATATCATCGCAAGTGGATACAAGCACTCTATATTTTGATGATTCAAAGTAATTAATCAGAACTTTACTTTCCGCTAACTGAGGTAGCGAATTAAAGGGGCAATGGGCCCCAAACATGGTAAGCTTGTTTTGCCAAACAAAAGAAACCATGAGGTGAGCCCATTACCGCTATCCATCATACCATGAACGTGCTGGTCGCGTTGACCAAAGATTTGCCAGTCGGAACCAATCTTGCACTTTTACATTTCCTGTGGATGCTGGTCAGTGGCGCTTTGCTGCCACAACGTGGAGCGATCTTTCCGGCGCTGCAGTCGACCGGGCTGAGCGAGCAGGCCACTCGACGAGCCTGGGCCGCCTTCCGGGGTGGCATTTGGCAGACAGCGGTGATCCTGCGTCTGTGGCAAGAGCAGGTGGAAGGAATGCCGGGATGGCAGGTGCACCGCCACGAAGGCTACCGGACGGTCACGGTGGATGTAACCGCCTTCTGGCGTCCGGCGCTGCAGAACTGCCCCAGCAAGCACTATCACCCAGCCGCCAACCGAGCGCTGCCAGCCGTGATCTTTGGCATCATCGGCGAAGTGGGCGAAATCGGCGGCCAGCGTCTGGCTTGCCCACTGGCTTTTGAGCGAGTGCACCCGAAGGACCCCAGTGAGCGCCGCTTGTGGGAGAATCTGCTGCGCTGGGCGCAGCGCCACTTGACGGACGAGGACATCGCGGTGATAGACGCTGGGGTCAAGCTGGCGGATGTGCATACTTCTGGGCTGAAGCACTTCCTGCTACGCCTGGCGACCAACTTCACGGCTTGCCGCAACCAACCACTGCCGTATGGTGGCAAAGGCCGCAGACCGGTCTATGGCGAGAAGATCCGCCCGCTGGAGCGCAGTTACAAGGGCAAGACCATCGCCGCCAGCGCTCCGGATCAGGTGGAAACCTGGGTCGAAGATGGCGTTGCGCTGCGAGCCGAGATCTGGGATGATCTGATCCTGCCAGGTGTTGTCCCTGGCCCGCAGGCCAAGACCTTTCGGGTGTACGCCATTTACGACCCGGATTACAAAACGCCCTGGCTGCTGGCGACGCCGCTCAACTTGAAGCCAGCCACCGTGCGGGCCATCTATCGGGATCGTTGGCCGGTTGAGCAGATCCCGCTCGCCGCCAAGCAGATGGTCGGCGCTCACCGCCAGTTCGTGCATGCCAAGGAAAGCATCCAGCGCCTGCCCGAGTTGGCTCTGCTGGCTGGTTCGATCTTGAGCTACCTGGCGGCCACAGCACCCCTGGCACCCACCGGTTTCTGGGATCGCAACCCCAAGCGCACCCCAGGCCGCATGCGCCGCATGCTGATGGGTAAGCCATTTCCGCAAGTTTACCCATTGCCAGGGCAACTTCGAAAAAAGGCTTCAGCCACGGGACATTTGCCCAAGGGAAACCTGGCCCCAAGGCGAAAATCGACCGCTTCCACGCCGCTTTTGGCGTTGTGAAGCAAAAAATGGGCTCAATTGGTAAGGTGCGTGTGTCCCGGAGGTCAACTCCGGTAATTTGTTCATCCGCAGTTAGCGGAAACTAAAGTCAGAAACCAATCATGAATAATCAAACCTTAACCGAAACTCAAAAAACAAGGCTTGCAGAGGTACTTCCATACACTCTGAACACCCCATTTTATAAACATAAAATTCAGATGCAAGTGAACGAGGCTAAGGATATTGATCCATTCAAACTTTTAAACACCTACCCCTTCACTTACAAACAAGAAATCCGCTCTGTTTCACATACTGAGCGAACAACACTATCTCAACAGGAGATATTAGCATATTTTTCTAGCAGTGGTTCTACCGGTGAGCCTTCGGTGTACGCTTGGTCCAATCATGATCAAGAAGTTTACAATGAGATTGCCAAGCGAATCCTCAATATGCTTGGAGTTGGCCCAGGAGATGTGGCTCTTTTGTCAGTTCCATTTGGTATGCCATTATCCGGATTTGGCATGATGACGGAAATGCAGGCAGTTGGAGCAACTTTTATCCCATTTGGTGCCGTACCTCTGGATAAAATTGCACGAGCTTTAATTGATTATCCTGTCACCATACTGAAAATTAATCCGATTATTGCTAGTCGATTAATTCGTTACATTCGCGAGAAAGACGCTTCTATCTTAAAAAAGCTACGACTCAGGCAAATCCACTTAGTGGGTTATCCAGCTAGTCCCGCCAGACGGCATCGTCTTGAAACCGAATGGGGAGTCAAGTGTTATGGGGTTTATGGCATGAGCGAGATAGGATTACTAGCGGGAGAATGTAGTGTACGTGATGGTGGACAACATTTATGCGCAGATTATATTTTGGCAGAAGTCGTGGATTCTGCATCTCACCAACCCCTTCCTCCTGAAAATGTAGGCGTGGGGGTTTACACAACTTTATGGAAGAAGGGCTCACCTTTATTACGATACTGGAGCGACGATTATTTTTCTATGAGATATGAACCTTGCTCTTGTGGCAATAGTTTTCCAAAGCTCTTTTTAAAGGGTAGAGATGTAGATTCTGCTGTTCTTAGTGGGAAAAGGTTCTTTGTCTCGGAAATTGAAGATTTATTGTTTTCCGACGAGTGGATAGGAAACGAATTTCTTGTGAAATTGTTACAAAAAGATGCACACGAAGAATGTATAGTGGAAGTAGAATCCCAATCGTCAAGTTCTATTCGCAGATGCATCCAAGATAAGATTGAAGAATTTCTGGGAATACGAACTACGATTAATTTAATTCCGAACTGGCCAGCAGATCGATTGACCCCTAAACCCGTGCGCATCATTGACAGGCGTACCGCAAAAGAATAGTCCTGATTAAAGTTAGGATAAACCCGGCACCCATGTTATACAATCATTCTAAAACACTGTGAATAATAGGGGAGCCTAGGAGATTTATAATACTTAATACTTACCCAAGGGAAGAACAAGATGAGTAATATGGAAAACATAAAGCAGGGTATTACTGTAGTTATCCCAACCAGAAATCGTTCGAAGTATATTGAGCCTTTATTAAGTTCCCTTGATGGGGCTGCTCAGAATTTTCAGGGGAGTAGCGAGGTTATTCTAATAGATGACAGCACCCCTAAGGAGGCTTTAGTTATCGCGGAAGTCTCTAAACGATATGGAGCAAGATTCCTTCCAGGAAGTGCTAGTGTGCGACAGAAGCGGAATCTGGGAATTGAAAATGCCCAATACTCAATAGTTTTATTTGTTGATTCAGATTGTGAAGCTACCCCTGATCTTTACATCCAACATGCCAAAACATACCTGGAATTAGATAAAACAGAAGAAAACGTAGCAGGGGTAGTTGGCGTCACTAATTTTGTCGGCCCAGACAGTTTTATGTGGCAAGTTATTCAACGTACTCAATATCTCAATGCTTTCTCCTTTGCCAAACGTATGGAATATGCGCCTTGGGCCACTTGTTCAAATACATCGTACCGTCGAGATGTGCTTATAGAACTAGGTGGTTTTGAAACTAATTTCCCTTTTCGATTAGGTGGAGACGACTCCGATTTAGGGATTCGACTTAACAAAGCTGGTTATCGGATCAAATCCAATCCTCAGGCAGAAGTTAATCATACACGGGCTACCTGGAACAATTTTCTGGCGATCTGGAAGAGAGCCTTCCGATGGGGTCGTATGGATGTGCATCTTTACTTCAAAAGGCACAAAGATCGCGTAATTTTTGGATTCCCAAAATTTAGCAATGTTTTTATGGCTCTGGTCGTGATTTCAATTATTCAATCTGCCTTAACACTCAACATACTTAACATCTTTTGGCCATTATTATGGGCCGCGATATTTCTAATTACCATGGCCATTCAAACCACTATAGTCGCAAATGAAAAATGGCACTTTATCATACATGAACTGATAGCGGATATTTTAGGATTAGCTTTCGAATTTGGGACTGTCTTAGAGGGAATACGTTCCGGAGAGTGGGCTGTTCTTATCAAGGCCGTACAACGCGGCCCTATTTTGGCATCCATCCAACAGCAATTTTCATTCCAGCCATGGGCTATGTGGCTCGCAATTCTTGTAGTAGTACTTATTCAAGGGCTGTTGCTCAAATAATGTGAGTTTGGAACTCATATTCATTTTTGCAATATCAACCTAACATTATGAACCAATTGTCAAAGGATTAATCTACAACTTCAAAGTTTGTTGATCGATGTTGTACTTATCACAGGGCGAGTTACATGCAAAACATTTGGAATACTCAATATGTCCAAGGCAAGTGGGATTATTTAGAAGAGTTGCCTGAACAGCATCGATACGCAATCATATCAAGCTACATATACTCACAATGCTCAAAAGGTTCTATATTGGATGTGGGCAGTGGTACAGGCATTTTGCTTAAATTTATTGATCTCACTCGTTATAAATACACGGGTATTGATATATCGCCAATTGCTTTAGAACACACAAATTATCAGCAACCTGGTGTGGCTGCCATTTGTTCCCGTGTTGAAGAATTTTCTCCTCAACAGTCAAACTCTTTTCAAGTGATAATTTTCAACGAGATCCTATATTACTTAAAGGGCCCTTGCAGTGAAATTAGCAGGTATTGTCAGTTTTTATCACCTAATGGCCTGCTTATAGTTTCGATGTATCATCCTCCTGCCAACAAACCAGAAGGGGCCAAATTTGTTCAATCAATCTGGGAAGAAATACGTTTACACTTAAATCAACAATTAGAGGAAATTGATCATACTTTTTTATGCAACCGAACCACAAACAGAGAATGGAACATACGATTGTATATTTGTAATAACAAATAATTTGTACAACGATAATGATGTTATTCTCTTTGCTGTTGCTTAAACGGTATTTACATTAATTGCCAATTAATAAGCGCTTATCAGTATACAGATTACAATCCTTGTAAGAGAAAATTGATATTATGTTAAAGTCCGATTACATTGTCGTCAAGAATGTAAAGAAAACTTATGGCACAGATGAGCCGATCCTTATGGATCTATCCATGTCAATTAAAAAGGGGGAATTCATTTGTTTGTTTGGACCAAATGGTTGTGGTAAAACAACCTTCTTACGTTTAATCTCTGGTATAGACACCAATTACGAAGGGGAAATTTGTATTAATGGTCACTCCCCACAACAAGCAAAAGTTGGCATTGTCCCCCAACATTGCGAAGATACTCTATTACCTTGGCGGACAGTTCTGGACAACTTAGCTCTGGCTTTTGAATTGGATGGAATGAAACGCAAGGAGCGAGAAGAGCAAGTTCGAGATTTTGTACAGCAGGCCGAAATTTCACTTCCTTTGGGTCTTTACCCTCACCAAATTAGTGGAGGACAGCAGCAACTGACTGCCATCGTCCAGGCTCTTATCCAGAAACCAGAATTCTTGATTCTTGATGAGCCCTTTTCTGCATTAGATTTGCGACATATAAGCGATGTTCAGAACTCATTGTTTCGGCTTTGGAAGTTAACTTCCACAACGATCATCTTTACAACGCATGATCTACTCACGGCAATTCATTTCGCTGATCGCATATTTATGTTCAGTCCACAACCAGCCCGTGTTATACTACAATTTGACATTCCATTATCAAGGCCAAGATTACATCGAGACCCCAGTCTCTTAAAGTTGTACGATGATATTCACCATAAATACTTGATTTTAGGTTTAAGCAGTTGAACCGCCGTACTTTAATTGGAATTTTGATCATCGTAGGCCTGTGGACAATTGTCTCCGGGTTTTCACTAATTGATCGTCTTTTCCTCGCAACACCTTGGGATATTGCTCAGTCTTTGGTACAGTTAACCATTTCCGGTCGGCTATTTAGCAATTTACTCTATACTATCCTGAGGTGTATTTTAAGCTTTACAATCTCCATCTTGATCGGTGTGCCACTTGGGTTATCGGTTGGTTGGTCAAAAGAGCTTCGCGACTATTTGAGTTTTCCATTAGAATTTTTTCGGGCACTGCCTGCGCCAGCTCTTTTTCCATTGTTCATCGTTTTCTTTGGGATTGGCAACATGGCCAAGGTCGCAGGTGCTGTTTTTGCCTGCTCATTTCCTATAATTGTTCAAACTGCTTATGGCGTCATTCATTGTAATCATCGCCGACTAAAGTTAATGGAACGTATGGGGTTTAATAAGAGGCAAATCCTCCAAAAAGTAATATTCCCAATGGCGCTACCATATATTTTTGTCGGACTTCGAAATGGTCTTTCACTAGCTTTGGTAGCCACAATTGTAGTGGAAATGACTATGCCTGGCAGCGATGGACTGGGCTATGCTACACTAAACGCCTATCAAATTTTTCGTATTCCAGAAATGTATGCCTATATCCTTATAACTGGATTAGTTGGTTGGATTCTGAATGCTGTTTTTCTAATCATTGAACGCCGGCAGTTGCATTGGGTTCGGAATTGAGATATTTTTAAAGGATACTTTATATGAAATGGTTAGTATGCCCTGACTGGTATATACGTTGGAAACGTCCCGATGTGACTTCATGCATGCCTACTACAATTCATTTGGAAACAACCACCAAGTGTAATCTGAGCTGTATTATGTGTCCGCGAACCAATTTATCAACTCACCCTACTTTACAAGACCCGAACCGATGGAATAGAGTTCTTTCCTTAGAGGAGTATAAAACGATCTTAAGGCAATTCGACAGGTTGCAATCTATACGGCTCCATGGACTTGGGGAGCCGTTGACAAATCCTAATCTCAGCGAGATGGTATCTTTGGCAAGCTCCAGGAAAATTAAAGTCGATTTCACTACAAATGCTACTCTTCTTACATCAACAATGAGCAGCGACTTAATCAAGTCTGGTCTTTCACACCTCACTGTATCTCTTGACGGCGCCACTCCTGAAACCTATGAAACAATCAGAGTAGGGGCATGTTTTGAAACAGTTATAGAGAATTTACTTCAGTTGGCTCGACAAAAGAAATTACTCAATAAACTTACCCCCTTCCTTAGCATCAACACCGTTATTACAAATAAAAACATCATGGATCTTCCAAATATCCTTCGCTTAGCGAAGAAAGTAGGGGCTATTGAACTTCGAGCATCACTTGTTGAACCGTGTAATAACAATATAAAAAGTTGGATACCTGATCGGTCGCAATGGATAAAAACTGCCCAGAATGCTAAGATTTTGGCTCGGCAAATAGGAATAAAATTCGATGACCATGGCGCTTCTCGCAAAACCCCAAATACGAGATGGCCACTTCCCCAAAGAGGTGAAAGGAAGATGTGTGCACAGCCATGGCTGGCCCCTTTTATCCGCGTCGATGGATATATTACGCCTTGTTGCAATATTTCTGATTGGCAAGTTTTGGGAGGTATAAATGTATTCGAAAGCGACTTCCATTCCCTGTGGAACAGTGAGCAATTTATACAGTTCCGAAGACATCTCAAACAAGGGCCTCTACCATCAGCATGCCAACACTGTCCATTAGCTTGAATAAGCAAATTTATGTATACTTCAGTAATATCGCTAACCTATGCCTAATAAATTACAGATCACACATCGAAAGATTATTTCATGAACAATAATAAAATCATTGTGACCGGAGGTACTGGATTCTTAGGTAAGCGACTTGGCAAGCGATTCAGAGAAATGGGTTATCAAGTAGTGCTTACTGGGCGTAACAGCAAGCAGAATCTTATTGCTTCTGAATTTTCGGGATGTGAAGTGTTAGCTATGGATGTCAGCAACATTGAATCGGTGCGAGATATCATCACGCAGGTTCGTCCAGGGATTATTATCCACGCCGCCGCAACTAAATTTGTGGATATAGCGGAGGTTCAGCCAATGGAAGTAATCGATACAAATGTGACCGGCTCGCAAAATGTCGCCCGTGTTGCCATTGAAAGAGGCATAAACCTCGTTATTGGCATCTCCACTGACAAAGCATCCCCGCCTGTACGCAACACCTATGGTTTAACAAAAGCTCTTATGGAACGCATGTTTTGCGCGATGGACAGGAAAAGTGATACAAATTTTCTCTGTGTCCGGTACGGAAATGTTGCATGGTCTACAGGTTCTGTGTTATGCATCTGGCGTAAAATGTTGAAAGACAGTGGGGTAATTGGAACCACTGGGCCAGAGATGTTGCGCTTCTTCTTTACAGTGGATGAAGCTGTTGAACTCGTGGTTACTGCGCTTCAGAACGGGGAACATCTGCACGGCAAGGTTTTATCTCGGCGTATGAAGGCCGCTAAAATGGAGGATATAATTAAAACTTGGATATCATTGCACGGGGGACGTTATGAACAGCGCTCTGGTCGCCCAGGGGAAAGAAATGAAGAGTTTTTGATTGGAGAACAGGAACTTCCATTCACGCGAGAACAGATCTATGGCAATATTCCCCATTATATAATTTCGTTTAACCAAACAGTGGATTCCCCTCTCTTGGCGGTCATTTCATCTGGAAATGCAGAACGGCTAAGCAAAAAAGAAATCATTCAATTAATTGATAACCCACCCGCAGAAGAATTATAACGAGTTCAAGGCCAGGTTACGTACAGATCCAATAAAGATTCAACTATGTTGCTTAATTGCGCAAAAACAAATATATGTATCCAACATGCGCTGATTATGGCTGCAGGGCGTGGAAATCGTTTGAGACCATTAACAGACATTATTCCAAAAGCCATGTTACCCTATAAAAAAGATACTTTAATCGGTCATAATTTAAAAGTATTGCACGATTCTGTGTCTCATGTACATATCACAGTTGGTTATAAGCGCGCAATGCTGTCCGAATATTTGATGTCTAAAGGGAATATTGACACAATAATTAATACTGAGGGGCATGATAACTCATGGTGGATTTACCATACGTTAATGCAGTATCTGGACAATCCTGTTCTTGTTTTAACCTGCGACAATATCACTGAAATTGATATGGAATTTCTGAACACAGAGTATTATAAGGCTGATGCGCCAGCTTGTATGGTTATTCCTGTTTATCCTATCCCAATGATTGATGGCGATTATGTTGAACAGGAGAATAGCTTTGTAACGAGTATTCAGAGGGAGAGACCTACTGAGATTTACTGTTCTGGTATTCAAGTTCTAAATCCTGCTCGGGTAGTATCTTTAACAAAAGACGAGGGTAATTTTTATAATGTGTGGAATCAATTGATTTCTTGCAAAGAACTAAAAGTATCAAACATTTACTCGAAGCAGTGGTTTACAGTGAACACACTTGAGCAGCTAATGGAACTGTCCCGAACTGATGACACAATCAACCAGTCAGCCATCCAGGGCTCTCCCGCAATATCTCTGATGGATTAGCCGAAGAAAACATAAGCCGGAGAATAAGAAATGGATTTGAGCAAAAAAGAAATTCTTGGCATATCTGTGGTTATTCCCACGCATGGAAGAGCAGATCTTGTAGAATCATTGTTGTCCTCGCTTCATGTTGCCTGCCAAGCTTATCATGGAAACTCGGAAATACTCATCATTGATAGCAGTACCGGGGAACAACAAGTGCAGATTAAGCAGTTTTGCGGTAACCGTATGGTTCAATATCACCTTATGGAAAACAACGTTCGGGCAAAGCGGAATTGGGGGGTACAACATGCCCAATTCCCTATCGTGCTATTTATCGACTCGGATTGCCAAGCCAGCGAAAATCTCCTGATCGAACATGCTCAAATATACGAAAATATCAATTCACCGCAGCTTGGCGGGGTAGTGGGGTTGACTTATTTTGTTGGTAGTGAGAACTGGGTTTGGCAGATTATCAAACGAGCATCCACTTTAGATGCATTCTCGTTTGCTGAAAACAATGAAAGAGTTCCTTGGGGGCCAACCTGTAATATTTCATATCGTCGAGATGTTATTATGAGTGTCGGGCTGTTTGACACCAGTTTTCCATTTGCCCTCGGAGGTGATGATACGGACTTGGGAGTTCGCGTTACCGATGCCGGTTTTTATTTGGCGACGAACCGTTATGCCATAGTAAACCACGAAAAAAGAACCTGGAGTAGTATATCTTTAATCGGTAAACGCCTATTCCGTTGGGGTCGAATGCATTTTTATATGATGTGTAAGCACTCTCATCGCACAAATATAAACCCTCCCACAGTTCTTACAACATTCTTGTTGCTTATGTTAATATTCATTCCTCTTGGATCATTGATAGAGAGAAACCTTGCATGGGTAGGATTCCCTTTCTTGTGGTTTTTCTTGGTGATCTCAATCGAATCTTTCTTGATTAGCAAGAATTCTGGTAAACAGCCAAGTGAATTTTTCTTTGCAATAGGAGCACGACTCCTCGGGCTTGTATTCCAGGCTGGCACGATTTTTGAGGGGCTCAAGAATTTTAACTTCATGCCGTTTTACAAGGATGTATCCTACAATCCTCCATCTCCCAAAGGCCGGAAACGGGGTATCAGTCAAATGTGGGCAATGGTGATAGCGTTTCCAATTTCGATAATATTACTGCTCCTAATTCAACTTACAAGGAGCTTCTAAAAAATGGATCTCTCGACCATCGGAATTTCTGCGGTAATCCCAAACTACAATAGCTCCCGTCATTTGGCGCATCTGCTAGAGACTTTTCAAAAATATGGTACAGCGGTTGATCATCTGGAGTTATTGATCGTTGATCACAGCTCTCCCGAAGAAACGAAAGCTACCCAATTCCTCTGTGAAAAATATGGTGCCCGGTATCTCCGTTGTGATGGGAATCTGGCAGAAAAACGCAACTTTGGGATTGAACATGCTTCTTATGAGGTGGTTTTTTTCACTGACTCCGACTGCTTACTAACCCCCACCACACTTTCGGAGCATATGCAGCTTCATTACACCGACAATGGCATAGGTGCAATGTGTGGAGTTGTTGAGTTCGTGGGTGAAACCAATTGGATGTGGTCAGTAGTGGAACGCACTGGTTTTCTGGGCGCCTTTTCATTTGCAAAAAAAATGCCTTATGCGCCATGGGCTGGTACCGGTAATCTTTCTGTCAAGCGCCAAGTTCTACAGGAGATTAATGGATTCGACGGGGCATTCCTGCGATCAGTAGGCCATGCTCTTGGTGGAGAAGACGTAGATTTAGGCCTCAGAATCAATAAGGCCGGGTACAAAATTGCTTGCAACCCAAATGCCACTATCTACCATTCCAAAGAAACCTGGAGCACTTTCAGAAGAATGCTCAGGCGCGGGTTCAGCTACGGACGCTCTCACTATCACATGTTGGTAAAACATGCGGACCAGGTTGGTTTCGAATATCCTCGACTGGCAGCAATTTTCTTTCTAGTTGCCTTGTTTACAGTTATCAGGGCGATTATCACGCCACACTGGTTTCGTCTAATTGAATTTCCAGTTTTTTTCTTGTCCGTTTTAGCCGCACAAGCTGTTATGGTATTACTCCTAAGCAAGCGCAACTTAAAAACGATATTCACGGAAATTTCTGCCCATGTTCTTGACCTCGTATTTGAGTGGGGTATTATCTATGAATCTATCCGTAAACGAGACACTCGCGGATTCTGGGCAAAAATGATCTACGCTGAGAAACAGCTTGTTAATGAGCGCGAGAGAAAAATCATTCAATGTTGGAGCTTAATCATTGGTTTTCTGATTTTACTTCTTGTCAGTTGATACTTTCTCATGGGAAAACAACATGAAGATTTGTTTTACTTCGGACTTACATGGTTCCACACCGCTCTATGCACAATTGCTAGATGTAATTCAACGCGAAGAGCCAGATATTCTCCTCCTGGGCGGCGATCAATGTCCTACCGAGTTCGGGGGGAATGCAATTGCCAATCAACAGCATTGGCTTGCAACCGATTTTCACCGCTTCTTGGAATCAGCCAGCGCTATTTGTAAAATAATCTGGACAAGTGGAAACCATGATTTAGCGGGGGCGCTTGGTGTCTTAAATGATTTTCAACAGGACGGCCTCATTATTCAAAACGATTTCCGTTGGACAACATTGGGAGAAGATTGGGTAGTATTTGGATTTCCATATGGGCCTGTATCTACAGGTTGGATTTATAAAGATTGGGAACGTATTGATTCAAAACAGCCCACTAAGGCTTCTGGGGGCGGGGCTAGCTATACAACCCTAAACGGTAAGGTTGAAGAAATACATACAGACCACTTTATTCAATCCCAGCCATCACTAAAGGAATTACTGCAAGAATCACATCCACCTTTTGATGTCAAAAAGTTCCTGCTTCTTTCACACTACCCACCTTACAAAAGTAAGCTTGACGAGAGTGTTAATGGGCCCATTGGGAGTCGGGCTATTTCTGGTTACCTTGATCGGGGCTGCTTCGAAATAGCCTGCTTTGGGCATGTGCACGAGTCTCCCTATTTGACTGGCCAATGGATGCATCAATGTGGCGAATCAATTTGTGTTAATCCGGGGCAATGGGGCGAGAAGCTTCACGCAGTTTTATTTAACACCCATGACTTAAATAACTCTCTGACCCATACGATTTTTGGTCAAGTGAATAACGCAGTTCCCCGCATAAGCAGAAGTTTCATACGCCAAGAGCAAAGAAAAAAGTGGGAATCTAGAGAAACGCCGAATATGCCGCTAGAAAGGGGTTTTTTCCGGCGTCTTGCTGAACGTTTTGGAAAAATAGGAGAAGGATGAAAGCTGATAGTTTTTCCATTGTAGTACCTACACATAACCGTATTCATCTCGTTGAATCCCTCTTGCAAACACTGACTGCGGCCAGGTCAAATTTCTCAGGGACAGTCGAAATTCTGATTATCGATAGTAGTGAAAATGATAATGCCAGTGTAATAAGCCAACTTTGCCATCAGTATCAGGCCATCTATTTTCGATGTATAAATAATGTTTGCAAGAAAAGGAACCTTGGCATCCAACAAGCCAAAAGCGAGTTCGTCTTTTTCACAGACTCCGATTGCGAGATCATGCCTGACACCCTTACCCAACATGCCCAGACCTATGTGATTGGTGGGAAAGATATAGGTGGGGTTCTAGGAATGACAACAATCATTGGAGATACAGCCCCGATCTGGAAAACCTTAAAGCTTGACTCATCTTTCACTTCAGCTTTCTCATTTGCTAGGTGGTTGAAGGTTGCGACCTGGGGCACTTGTACCAATATCTCCTTCCGGCGCGAAGTATTGGAGCAAGTCAATGGTTTTGACGAGAACTGGCCATTAGTAGTTTATGGTGAAGATGTAGATTTGGGGTTGCGGATCAATGAGGCAGGCTTCGTAATCCAATGTAACCCACAAGCAGTGGTCAAACACAACTCGGCTACAATTTCTTCGCTAAAACACGTTTTGCGAAAGAAATTTCAAAGTGGCCGGGCCGACTATTTCTTGGGCAAGAAACACCCTGCTAATCTTGCGGGTGAATTTCCGGGTTGGCCAGGTATAGTTCTCTTACTTATTCCTGTGCTATTATTGAAAAGCTTCTTAGCTCAATCAATTCTATTTGTCTTTTGGGGCTTCATCTGTCTACTTGCGGGAATATTGTTCCAGGCAGTGTTAACTACGATAGCGAGTAAGGCGAGATGGCGCGCTACTCTGCACTACGCAGCGGTGATTTTGTTTGAAGCATTATTTGAATCGGGTCGTCTATTTGAGACATTTAGACACGGCCAGGTCCATCGCTTGTGGACTAAATTTGTATATGCGGAGCGGCAGCTTTATGGTGAAAGAGACAAACGCATCCGGCAGATGTGGGCCTGCATACTTGCATTATCGTGTTTATGGTTGTTCTCCTGAGCCTATGGTTTCTTTTGAGATAGTCGAAGTTTTTTCTGCATGCTTTGCATTGGTAACTTGCCGTCGTTTGGCTGCGAACAGCGATGCGGCTTTTGTTTATTTTGCCTATCGCCAGGTTAATGTTCGGGCAAAATTGCCATTGATAGTTCATGTAGTTTACCTTTGAGTGCGATTATCCATGGATAGTCTTGATATTCGTTTTCATCTAAAACCTATTGCTGAGCGATTCTCATTGGATGAGTTGCAGAAGCGCGAAGAAAAGTATTTATTTCAGAACCCTATTAGCGATCTTAAGCTTCCTCCTCCCAGTCCGGATCTTGCTCTCATTGTAGTAATACCGGTTTTTAACGAGGAATATTTTATTGGTAAGTCTCTCAATTCACTGATCTCGCAAAACTTACCATCGAAATACATGGAAATACTCGTAGTAGATAACGGTAGTACCGATCATTCATGCTCAATTGTGCTCGAGAACAGCATCAATTCTAAAGTACCCATATACCTGATCTCCCAACCGGTTAAGGGTTGTCTGAACGCCATTAAAATGGGTATGGATGCTGCCATCCACAGATTTTCTCAGGTGTCCCTTCCTCAAAATGGAATTATTGCTTCTATAGATGCGGATAACCAAGTCGGTTCATACTGGGCTCTGACAATAATTAATACAATTGCAGAGAGACGAGTAGATATGCTTCGCGGCACAACACGTGTTGTGCCGCCATTAACGCCAGAAGTCGAAACTTTACTAAAGATATTGTGTGATCTTGGGAATCGGGCCAATGCATATTCGGAATTAGCGCGTTTACGGGTTAAAGAAACATTATTGGGTCTCTCACATCACAGTTTGCCGCTATGGCTCCCCAGGATTACTGGACCTAACATAGCAATTACTCGTCCCGCATATATAGCTGTAGATGGATTAGACTCTCGTGATCCTGGAGATCAGGCATCACATTTAGCAAATCCTTTATTGCAAATGGGCGGATCTTTTTTGTTGTGCGAAACCCCCAAAATGACTTTGGATATTTCTTCAAGGTTCTCTCACCGGATCGATAATCAAGGGGAGTTCTTTGGAGTAGCGCGTTTTGGTAGTATGCTTGAGCTTGCTACAAAAGCAAGTGACGCAGCGTATGAGATCCGGTACCCAAATCCAGCTAAGCTTGAGGCAGGGTTACAACGAATAATTGATGGTTTATGCTCAAACAATCCCAAAATACAACAAGATGCGAAAAAACTGGCAGCCCACCTGATTGACTCTCCGACAGACCCCAATATCTTATATAGTTATAGTAAGTTGCCGATTGAACGCGTCAACACTTCCCTGGGTGAAGCCAAAGCATCGTTCATCGACATGACCACACGTAATCATGGAATTGATTATCGAATAGCCGAGAGATTCCTGGTTGGGAGAGAACACTTACGAATTGAAGTTTTATCCTTTGGAGAACAACCAATCATTTCAGATCAGTTGATAGCAGGTTTCTTGAAACGTGCAGGAGCTCCCTTTGCGGTTATTCCGCCACATATTCAACAAATAGCTGCAATACTGCAAAAACTCCGAAAGGATGATAAAGCGCAATGGTATGATGCGGCATGTCAAGAGATGGAAAAATTTTATGCCAAAATCGAGGCAGATTAAGGATTCCTTGTGGTAACATAAAGAATATAAGTAATTTTATGGGCAGAGGAGGCTCGTATGCTTAAATCTTCTAGCGAACTTATAGTCGATGAATTTCATAAGCTTTATTATTCACAAAAGGCACAGACTTGGGGAAAGACATTATGGCTTGGTATCCCTACTCAAAAATGCCCGCTTGATCTCTGGATTTACCAGGAGATTATCTATGAACTCAAGCCCGACTTAATTGTAGAATGTGGTACGGCAGATGGCGGTAGCGCCCTATACTTGGCGTCTCTTTGCGACCTAATAAATTGTGGGAATGTATTGACGATTGACATTAATCAATCACACCTTCGACCTCGTCATCACCGAATCCATTTTTTAATCGGATCTTCAACTTCTGACGAAATCATCGTTCAAGTAAAAGCCATGGCCAAAGATAAAAAGAGTATCCTTGTCATCCTCGACTCTGACCATCACAAAGACCATGTCATCAAAGAGCTACAGCTATATAGTCAGTTTGTAACACCAGGAAGTTATCTGATTGTTGAGGATACCAACCTTAACGGAAATCCAGTGGTCCCTTCTTTTGGTCCAGGGCCAAAAGAAGCGGTTGAAGAATTTCTTAATGAGAACCAACAGTTTTTTGCTGACATAAATCGCGAGAAATTCATGATCACAGCCAACCCGGGCGGTTATCTCAAACGCGTATGTTGACCAATTTTGGCAATTAGACGCATATTGCAAATGCAAGTCGATTCCATGAACTGTAGTATCCTAAATGTTGGCAGCTCTGCCATACTATTTGGAAACTATTTTTAAAACCCCCATGCCATCTCATTTGGGAAAAATACCCATGAATATAATTCCTGACCCAGCAAGCCTATATATAAATCTATTAAACCAATCTATGGATCAACAATCGGTTCTCATCCATCCTCTTATGGCTTCAGTCAGTATCACCGGACGATGTAATTCAAAATGCAGTTATTGCGGAATTTGGATGGACAAGACTACTGACTTGCCTGTGGAAGATTGGCACATGGCTATTGAGGAATTAGGATCCATAGGGGTTCAACTGATTAGCCTCACAGGTGGGGAACCTCTCCTGTACCGAGAAACCGAACTGCTCATCAGGCGTATTCGTGAACGGGGAATGATTGCTTCTTTAACTACTAACGGAATGTTAATTAATCCGGCACGGCTGCAATCTCTAAGGGAGGCTGGATTAAACTCGTTAGGCATTTCTCTGGATACAATCGATCCCGGTACATACGCTGCCATTCGCGGCGCTCCCATAGAGCCTGTTCTTCGTGCCTTGAAATACGTTTCCGAATCAAGCGATTTCCGAGCCGCGGTGAATTGTGTGGTGTCAAGAAAAAATATAAGCCTAATAGTTCCTTTAGTAGAGTATTGCAGCGAGCGAGGAATTTTCGTAAGTTTTCAACCATTACACATATCTCCCAGAGATCATCTGGTGGAATCGGGCCTTATCTTCACCGAGCAAGATTTGACTGAATTGCACGCCTTAGTAGAAAAACTGCTTAGTTTACAACAATCAGGATACAAAATAGAGGCGGATACTAACTATCTTCAAGGGTTCCCGGAATTTTTGGTTTATCAGCGAATTCCACCAGATTTTATATGTACAGCCGGCTTCACTACAATCGCCATAGACCAGGATCTCAATGTAAAAAGTTGCTGGTCTATGAGACCGATTGGAAATTTACACAAAAGTAAACTTATAGATTTGTGGCAATCAAAGACCTATGATGACCGCAGAAAAACAATGATGAAATTACAATGCCCGAAATGTTGGTATCGTTGCCACACAGAATACTGTTCTGAAGAATGGATAAGGAAATTTCTCGGATGGATAGCCAGCCAAAAGTCAATTTAGAAAAAAATACCCAAGCGGCAGTAACCCAAGAATTAAACAAAAAATTGAGGGGCAATAATATCCTGCCTATCCAGCAGAAAAGCTTCTGGGATGGTATCCGGAAGCTAACAAGGCATTTTCCCTATACGGAAATGCTTGCTGTCTTCTTGCCGTTCTATGCTTATTTGTGGTCAAATAACCACAACAATTCATTCTCTGCCCTACTGATGATGTTGCCCTTTATATTTGCATATGCTGCCGGTTTTGCATTTAATAATATTCTGGATACCAAAGATCCGCAATTTAAAGAAAACCCCATTGTTCGAGGAGAACTTACACTTGAGCAAGCAAAAATTATAACCTATGTACTCTTGATCACTTCAATCCTTCTGTTCCTGTGTTTGTTCTCACACGCTATATCTTTTGTTATTTATTTTCCATATTTATTCCTTTGCTTGGCATACAGTGGTTTAGGCTTGAGACTCAAGGAGTCTTTTATTGGACCATTGATCGCATCATTTATTATCTGGGTTGGAGGCCCCTTAATTCTAACGGCAGAATTTCATGCATTCGACAAGTTCACTATTGGTTTTCTGGTTGGCTCCCTTCTAGTATATACTGGGCGTGAGTTACATCACATGGTAAGGGATTACCAGAATGATATCCGTTCGGGTTACCAGACCTTAGTCGTTCGCCTTGGTGTCAAGATTTCGGCAGTTTTAGAAACCGTCAGTTTTATTGCCGGGGCAGTATTCCTCGCCCTAAGCATACGCCCTTTTCTAGGTATCTGGCCTGATAACTGGGTATCCTATCTATCACTCCTCACTTTAATCGCAGCCACAGTTTTTCAGTTTGCCTGCCGGATTTCCGGTCCCAAAGTCGATTCGAAACCTGCTTATTTGCTCATTAGAGTTTTCTATGTTTTATCTGCCGCAGTAGTTTTACAGGTTAACCCTTTAGTTACAATCTTCTTTCTCTGGATTTTCTTTACCAGTAAACGAAGTTGATTATGAAATTGTTATATGTTCTCACTGTTTTTCCCAAGTTGTCAGAAACGTTTATATTAGATCAGATCACTCGTCTAATCGACCGTGGCTATGAAGTGGATATCCTTTCCTATCTGGCGCCGGATGATCTGGAGCCAAAAGATAGCATTGTTGACGACAAGGTTCACGACTATAAGCTTTTAGAGAGAACTTTCTACCTTCAAAACATTCTTGGTTCGCAGTCCGATTATCTTGACTTCCAGGCGACATCAAAACTTCAAATTAGCCCGCGCCTGACACAATTGGTACGCCAATCAGATCTAATTCTTTCTCATTTTGCCGATCGACCTACCCAGATCGCCGAACAACTATCTTCCAGCACCGGCATCCCCTATATTTTTATTGCCCATGCAAGAGATATATTTGTAAATCCGAACATTCAAAAACTGAGAAGTCTTGCAAACCACGCGAGCAAGATTCTAGTGCCTACAGAATATAACAAACAATATCTTATCCATTTACTTGGTTCTTGCTTCAGCGAAAAAATTCTGGTTCTACGGTGTGGCATAGATACATCCCGCTTCAAGTGTAACCGATCAACACGCCGTTCTCCTGCGCAACTGACAATCCTTACAGTTGGCCGCCTGGTTGAAAAGAAAGGTTTGCATGACACGATCGATGCGTTTGCAAAGATTCACCCAAAATATCCAAATGCTTTTCTGAGGATTATTGGGGAAGGCCCTTTGCTAGGAGAAATTATTGAAAAAGTAAACCGCCTGAAGATCGCGGATCGAGTCGTTCTATTAGGTGCCTGCCATCACCAACAAGTTAAGGAGCAAATGCAGTATGCCGATATTTTTATCTTGCCATCTTGCACAGCTCATAATGGTGATCGGGAGGGATTGCCTGTATCTATCCTCGAAGCATCCGCAATGAAATTGCCAGTGCTTTCAACCTTTCATACAGGCATTTCAGAAGGTGTACTAGATGGAGAAACCGGTTATCTTGTTCAAGAAAGAAACGTGATCCAATTGGCAAATAAGTTGGAAATTTTACTTCAGAACGATGACTTGCGGCAATCGATGGGTGAAAAGGGCCGGCAACATGTTGAGGCTCACTTTAATATCGATTTTGAAATCTCAAAGCTCGTTTGTATTGTTCAAGATGTCATCAAAATGGCTAGCATTAAAACATGAGGAAACATATGAATATCATAATCAATGGCGATGACTTTGGTCTTCATCCAGAAGCGAACAAGGGTATTATCCATGCCTTTCAACATGGTACGCTCACTAGTGCATCCTTGATGGTCAATTTTGAGTCATCATTAGATGCCGCTAATCTGGCACTGATGAATCCGGGGTTACAGGTTGGCTTACATTTCAATATTTCTAGTGGCCATTGTATTGCTCCAAAATCAGAAGTTGCTGCATTAGTGAACGAAGAAGGTTTTTTTCTATTTGATTCCAATGATGTCTCTGGATCTATGCGGCGTTTGCGAACAACAATTCTAGAAAATCACCAAGTTCTCGAACAGGTTGAACGAGAATTCTTAGCTCAAGTTGGCCGTTTTCGGAGTTACGGCTTAGAAATAGCTCATATCGATATCCATCATTATCTCTCATTAGTTCATATCGACCTCTTTAGAAAATATGTTGAATTGGCCAATCGCATATCTGTACCTTATCGTGGCATCTGTTACCCTATGATTGACATGCTGCACATACCGGCAGACATTATCAAGGAAATGAAGATCATTATCGATCATTCTATTTCCACATCTCCTGACATCTCCCTGGGCAATTTAGTAGGGAGCAAACCGTTGGTTTCTCCTACAATTGGTGAATACCAACAAACCATGGAAGCAAGTTTACTAAGCCTGGCAGCAGAGGGGAAAAATATTGTCGAATTAATCACTCACCCAGCCAACATTACTGACTTGGTTCGCAAGTATGACTCTTATTATTGGGCGCGCAAGCTGGAAACCGCTTTAGTGAATAGCTCTACATTCAAGCAGTTTCTAGATACTAATGGGTTTCATCTTGTTCGAGATATGGCTATAAGGAATGGTAAGGCATGACAGTTAAAATATCTGTTGTGATTCCTGCTCGAAATGCAGGAAAAACTATTGCCAAAACCCTTATGTCCATCCAACAGGGCAAACGTCAACCTGAAGAGATTCTTGTTGTAGATGGATGCTCGACAGATAACACCAGAGAAATAAGCCTTCAACATGATGTTGAAGTGATTGAAAATTTAAAGTTACATGCTTCAAGTGCACGTCGAATAGGTGTAGAAAAAGCCAACCACCCCATTATAGCTTTTACAGACTCGGATTGTATCCCGGCGCCGGATTGGGTGGAACGGATTGCTAATCATTTTGAAACAGACTCGGAACTGGATGGACTCGGTGGGCGTGTGACATTGACCAAACCGCAAACACATATACAGGCTTTCAGTGCGCATGTATTTGAAAGTATCAAATCCTTCCCTAAGGAATCAATCCAGATTACAACAAAAGGCGTTGGCGGTCTTTCATTTGCAGGGGCTAATTGCGCTTTCTCCAAAGATAAAATCATTGCCGTAGGGAATTTTAGAGATCAGTTTAGCAACCATGGAGAGGAAGTGGATTTATTATGGAGGCTGGTTGATTCTAGAGCCAAATTGGTTTTTGACCCCTTGCTGTGTGTAGAACACCTGGGGTATCCAGACACTATGAAAAAACTAATTCGTGCTAGTTTCCGTAATGGCACAACAAGCACATTACTAACGAAATATCACGGCAGATCACCTCGAATCGATTGGTACCTTTATAAGAAATGGTTCGGTAGTCTCGTATCGACACTCAATCCCTGGAATAAAGATCCCTGGGCCTCCCTCTTGCTGCTTGAGCTGACCGTATTCATTACTGCAAAGTGGTATACCAGCTTACGAGTAAAAACGATAAACATCTAAGGAACTTGATCCGTGAGATAAGATGGCCCATGAACCTGTGGTTTTTATTTCTCCGCACTTGGATGATGTAGTTCTTTCCTGTGGTGGAATCATCCATAGCTTGAAAAATTATGGGGGGCCGATCTATGTGATTACTATCTTTGCCGGAAGCCCAGTTAATGGGCTATCATCCTTTGCAAAATGGTTACACAATGCTTGGAATCTACCAAGCGATACACCAATATACAGACGGGAGGAGGATTATAAGGCAATATCGTTCTTGGCTGCCAAGTCTGTACATCTTCCTTTTCAAGATAGTATTTATCGCCTAAATCCATCTACCCAACAATTTTTATATACAACAAAGTCAAATATATTTTCCGGTGATTGGAGCAAGGAGCCCGCTTTACTTTCTGAAATCATTAGCGAACTAAAAAAACAATTTATAAAGCAGGATTACGAATTAATATTTGTTCCTCTGGGAATAGGCCAGCATATTGACCACATACTGACGCGAAAAGCAGTTGAAAGTATCTTTACAAAATTAAAAAGGGATAAGCTTATATTTTATGAGGATTTCCCGTATGCTCTCAAATTCCACCCATTCGATGATCAAATCTTCGAATCCTCCAAAAACCCCACGCACAGTAGGGTTTATTCATTGACCGAGGAAGATATTCAGGCAAAAGAATATGCGATACAACTATATAAATCCCAATCGCAAGAGGTCGCAGGCGAAATTGGTGTCCAAATCGTTCAAGTTCGACAATATGCGTCCCTTGTAATTGGCAAGGATAAAGAAGAATATGGGGAACGATATTGGGCTTCAGGAACTGCCCCTTTGAATAAATTAAGCGAATTGCAAAAAATATAGCAAGTGAAATACCACAAACAGGTCCATACCCAAATACTGATATTGACAGCACTGATCATGAATTATAGTGAACTGATTACCCACCTAACCGATCTCACAGCGATATTGTCCGCTAACACAATACAAATCTGCGGAGGTACCATCTGCAAAGTGTACATGTCTTTACCCTTGCAATCTGCAAAAATGGATTGTTTTTCGTGATTAAAGTGGTCGGTTTTCATTTGACAAAAACAACCCGTCTTTTCGCTAGGATGCTGCGAATGATTTCAAACGGATATTGTTCCGAAACTGAAAGAGATGTGATGGATGCCCGATAGAGACACGGCAAAAGAATTTGACTTGGTGATCATTGGAGCAGGCCCCGCTGGGGCTAGTGCTGCCTTGACTGCTGCTTGCAACGGGTTAAACGTAATGCTGGTTGATCGCCATGAATTTCCCCGGGATAAGGTGTGCGGGGACGGGCTGACGCCTCTTGCAGTGTTCCATCTGCACCAGATGGGTTTCACACGAGAAGAACTGGTGAAAGCCGGTGGACAGGCGATCAACGGTTACCGGCATTATTGCAATAATGATGTTCAGGAAAGACCACTGGCAACAGGTTTGCTTGGGGTATCCTGCTATGCACTGGGTATGCGGCGTATCATCCTGGATTACATGCTCTGGCAAAGGGCGGTTTCAGCCGGGGCAATTTGGTGTGGGAATACACTCGTTAAGACAATTGAGAGGAATGGGAAATGGACAGTTGTCCATGCAGTAAGAGATCGAGAGACTATCTGTATCCGGGCCCGGTTAGCGATCCTTGCGACCGGTTCCTGCTCACCATTGTATCGCAACTTGGCTTTCAAACCGTTTCCGGACTCTACTCTTGCGGTGGGGATGCGCCAGTATTTTCGGGTTCTGGGGAATAAAACATCAACCTTTGATTTTTTCTATGAACCCTACCTTCCGAATGGGTACGCATGGTATTTCCCAGTTGGCGGGAACACTGTTAATTTAGGGGTTTGGAGCCGTCCGCAGGCAAATGGAAAACATCCAAACCTAACAAACGCGCTTGAGCAGTTCATCCACGGCAACTCAATTGTTCGCCGGCGGTTAGATGGATCTGTCGTAGTGGAAAATCCAAAGGGGGCCTGTTTACGAGTGCTGTCACAACCCGTATTTGCCCTTGACGGTCTTCTTTTGGCTGGTGATGCAGCCGGATCAATCAACAATGAAACCGGCGAAGGGATATCCTTTGCCTTGAGCAGCGGGCGGCGCGCGGCCAAAATAGCGACAAAAGCAATTGTTACCAGATGCACCGAGCCGGAGAAATTAGCAAAACTGACCAAATGCATTTGTCAAGCGGATTCTACATCTCAAGAGCGCTAAAAGTTATTAGGAATCCGCATCTCTCCCCCGCTGATGGGTCTAATCGTAAAAAATCACGCTCGGCTCAGACTTTGTAAATGAAAAGCCCGAATCAATTTGCGGATGTAAAAATAAAACAGATGAACCCAATTGAAAAATTAACCATCTCAGTGATTATTCCTGCACTTGATGCGGCAGAAACTCTAGACCTGACATTATCCACACTTAGCAATAACACAATTAGGCCAAATGAAATCCTGGTTATTGATGGTCGATCCAAAGATGAAACTGTCAATATTGCCAAACGCTTTGATTGTAAGATTATTACAAACCATTTACAACATACTGCAGCGGCACGCCAACTTGGGATCATGGCCTCGCAAAGCGAAATTGTAGCAATGACGGATTCGGATTGTGTTCTTAATGTAGACTGGCTAGAGAGGATTCAGATGCATTTCCTTCAAGATTCCAAACTAGATGGAGTTGGTGGGAGTGTGAGATTGAATAAGCCATCGAGCAGAGTACAAGCGTATTGTGCCGGGAAGTCAGTTTCTGGAATTCCAGAGAAAGAGGAATTTATCATACGGAAGGGCATGCGAGGCCGCTTCCCCGGCTCTAATTGTGCCTATCGCCGTAAAGCAGTAATAGATGTGGGTGGTTTTGATCAAAGTTACAAAACGCATGGAGAGGATATTGATCTATTCTGGCGACTAATAGAAAAGAATGCCCGTTTATTATATGATCCCGCTCTAAAGGTTGAACATTTAGGTTTCGCGAAGAATCTTACTACTCTTGCCCGAAAAAGCTTTGGATACGGAATTGCAAGCGCATGGCTAGCACATTCACATTTTCCAAAACGACAATTTGACCTAGCATTTTATTGGAGGCCATGGATGGCGACCATCCAAGAACTTCTCCGCCAAGACCAGCAACGGTATCCAGAATGCGTGTTTATCGATCATTTTATGTTTGCGATTGGAAGAACATGGGGGGGGATTAAAGCGAAAAAAACATTACATGAAAGCTATAAATTACGAGATGTTCAACTTCATAAATAAGTCCGATATGGTTACGAAACTTTACTTTATCTGCTATTGCCATCGTATAAATTCTCTTGTGTGACTATTTTAGCCCTAAACCTGTCACACAACAACCAGATTGGGCTTGCTATTCCGGAAAATATCTGTCACATAATAAAAAAGCCCCAGGCAACTTCTTAGTCCTGGGGCCATACCACTTCAAGAAACCGCGAGAATCCTCTTTACGGCGTTTTCAATCAACTGGCTAGTCATTGTAATCTCTTCTTCCGTAGTATATCTCCCCAACCCAACCCTAACTATTTGCTGCGCTTCTTGCCTTATGGCTATTTCAAGAAAGCTTGACAGGTAGACAAAAACACCTTCTCGGTAAAATGGTTGCGATCAAACAGCCTAAAAACCGAGGAGAGTCTGAATGGAGTATAGCACGCTTAAGCCCTGGCAAGAGATCGGAGAAACAGGGGTCGTACATGATAGGGACAGTTTGTATGGGCGATTTCATCATATCAGCGACCCCAGAGGAGCCAAGGGTAAACAATACAGCCTGGTGACGTTGTTGGTAATCATTTTTCTGGCCAAACTGGCAGGCAAAGACAAACCGGATGAAATTGCTGACTGGGGAAAGAACCATGCGGCGGAATTGTCTGGGCTGCTCGAGCTGAAGCGCCAGCAAATACCCTCGCATAGCACGATCCGGCGGGAGTTTCACACCACCCTGGAAGAAGCGGAGTTCGACCGAATAGCTCAAGAATACAACCAACAAGAGCAAACAGGGTCAGGTAAGGTGTTATCGATGGATGGAAAAGCGTTGCGGGGCACGCGTGTAGCAGGCCAGGAGCGTAGTGATCAGGTATTGAGCCTGTACGCTGTTGACGACCGACTTGTCTTAGCTCAAGCGGCAGTGGACACGAAAGAAAACGAGATTGTGGCAGCCCCGCGGGTCTTGGAGCAAGTGGAGATAGCTGGGAAGATAATTACTGGAGATGCTTTACATACTCAGCGGGCCATTTCGGCAATGATTGTGGAGCGCGGTGGGCACTACATTTGGCCTGTCAAGACCAATCAGCCCCGTTTGTATGAAGATATCGAGCGCTTGTTTGCTCCAGACAATCCAAAACCGGGCTTTGGGATGATTACCACTGATTTTCAGACCGCCAGCAAGGTCAACTACGGTCACGGAAGACTTGAAAAGCGCACCATCCAAACCAGTTCGATGCTCAATGATTACCAGGATTGGCCTGGGCTGGGACAGGTTTACCGCCTCGAACGCAAGTTTGATTGGGTGCGCCATGGAAAAATCTTCAAATCTAGTTGTGAGTTGGAATATAGCATTACCAGTTTGCCGAATTTTATGTCCTCACCAGCCCAAGTTCTTCTGTTCAGACGCGAGCATTGGGGGGGAAAAACTGGACTGCATTATCGGCGTTATGTCACTTTTCGAGAAGATTTCACCCGCATGACGATTGGCGCAGCCGGAAGAATTCTGGCTACTGTGAATAACTTGGTGATTGGGTTGATCAAGCGTGCCGGATATGATAACGCCGCAAAAGCCCGGCGTTACTATGATGGGCACATCTCTGAGGCTTTTGGACTGTTGCTCACCGCTAAATGCCCTTCTTGAAAAAGCAATAGCGAATTGCTGGTCATCACCCTTCTATGGTGAAAATGGTGGTAAAATCTATTAATTTACTCAACGTGGAATTTCGGTTAATCAAATTCAGGCACACTCGGCTAAATCCGCCCGGTACGCGGTATTTGCTTCAAATCTTTGTCCAGTTTCCTCATCCTGGAAATTATTGTTTGTTTTAAAGGATTGGCCGGCCAATGTTTGAAGATCCACCTTTATCCTTAAAAGAATCCAAAAAATGGCCATCCACCCCAAAACCAAAGTTCTGCTGATGACTTCCTGCTCGCAGAGCGGCTTTTTTATTAAGACTCCCCTTGGGCTGTGGCGGCTGAAACATTTTATTGAAAAAGCAGGCTTTGCCTGCGACATTCTGGATGCGGATCTGCAACCCGATGAAGCTTATCTGCCCAAGGTGGCCGACGGCGATTACGATATCATTGGGATGAGCGTCTCGCATTACAACATGGCTGCCGATTTAGATAAGCTCTGGAAATTCAGGCAGGCTGCCCAAGAATGCCCGAAGCAGGTTTTGTTTATTGCCGGGGGACAAGAAGCCACCCTGAATTACGCGCAGTGGCTTCAGAATGGGATCGACCTGGTGCTGAGCGGGTTCGCCGAAGACACCCTAGCCTGCCTGTGCGGGCGCTGGCCCGAGTTTCGATGCCAGCCTCTGGATGCCCTGGTCGGCGGTATGGATGGGGTGGCCTATATTGGGCTAAACCGGCAGCTTGTGTTTCATCCCCAAAAACTCATCACCCCCGAGGCCTTCAGGCAGTATTCGTACCGCCTAGTGCTGGAGGGCGAAATTCCCTACCGGCAGTACTGGGAAAAAGTGCGCAGCGAGGTGAGCAAAATCACCTTTAATAAAAAGAGCTTCGTGGTCGAAAATATTCGCCTATTCACCACCAGCCACTGCCCGCGGCGCTGCGGTTTCTGCAGCACGCAGTCGTTTCTCCCATTTTCACAAAAAAGCCAGACCCGGATTTTAATGCTCAGCGCAGAAGAAATCCACCATTTAATTCTCCACCATATCCAAAAATTTGGAGCTAGGGGCTTTTTGTTTGCGGATGACGACCTGCTGGTGGGCGGAAAAGCCGGGATCGAGCGCATTCTCAAGCTGTGCCAGTTGATCACCCGCTCCAAACAGTACGGCGAAATACCGCCTGAGACGATTTTCAACTGCCAGACCCGGGTTATTAATTTCCTGGTTCCGGGGGAGGCCCATCAAAAGAAGGTCAACCAGGGATTGCTTGCTGCGTTAGTCTCAGCAGGATTTCATACCTTTGGCCTGGGGGTTGAAACGTTTTCAAACCGCCTGCTGCACTGCCCGTCTATCAACAAGGTGGGCATATCCGCGGACGATTGCCGCCTGGTGCTGGATGCAATGTTGAAATCCGGGCTGTTTCCACAAATCAACATCATCCTGGGGATTCCCGAAAGCAGCATCCCGGAACTCCTTACCACCATCAAAATTGCTGGGGAATATATCGCCGCCGGCTGCCAGGTTTCTGAGACCAATCATTTGCGCGCCCTGCCAGGCTCGCCCATGGAGCAATCTCCCCATTACCAAGTGGCCTACACCGGCTGGCGGAACCCTCAGACCGGGCAGCAAATTAAGATTTCGGATTACTTTATCCCCAATGACCCGCAAATTGCAGGCGTTCTCGAAAACCTGGATGCCGCATCGTTGAAAGTGCTGGAAGAGATTAAATGGCGCTGCGCCTGGAGCTCTGCCCTGGTGCCCCGCTCCGTTAATGGAATTTCTAAATTCATCGCCGTGGCTATTGGTCTAGGAGATGCTCCCCTGGCGGCTGAATTAATGGCTCTGGGCATCCATTCGCTGAATCAGATCGATCAAAACGACATTATTTAACTCTGACCTGCGAAAACACCTTTAAAGGAGATAAGTTTTTGATGGACGACAAAAAACTGACCGGCCTGCTGGAAAATGTAAAGAATGGATCGCTGGAAATCTCCAGCGCCCTGGATATGCTCAAAAATCTGCCCTATGAAAGCCTGGATGGTTTTGCCAAGCTGGACCAGCACCGCTCCCTAAGGTGCGGGTTCCCGGAAGTGGTCTTTGGCCAGGGCAAAGACCCCGCCCATCTGGTTCAGATTATCAACCGTCTGTCCGAAAAAAACAGCAAGCTCCTGGTAACTCGCCTTTCGGTGAATGTTTATGAGCAGATCCAGAGCCAGGTTCCCCAGTGCCAATACCATGAAGCCGCCCGGTTATTAACGATTGGCTATGACCCAAAGAGCGAAACCCATGACGGGGTTTTAGTCCTGACCGCCGGAACGGTGGATATTCCGGTGTCGGAAGAAGCCGCCATCACCGCCGAGCTTATGGGCAACCGGGTCACCCGGCTGTATGATGTAGGGGTTGCCGGCCTGCATCGGCTGCTCGCCAACCTGGAAGTGCTGCGTAAGGCCCGGGTGATTGTGGCCGTGGCCGGGATGGACGGGGCCCTGCCCAGCGTGGTGGGCGGGCTGGTCTCTGTACCAGTGATTGCCGTTCCGACCAGCTTCGGCTATGGTGCCAGCTTTCAGGGCATTGCTGCTCTTCTGACCATGCTCAACAGCTGCGCCAGCGGGGTGGCGGTGGTCAATATCGATAACGGCTTTGGGGCGGGCGTTTTAGCCAGCCGGATTAATTTGGGAGGAGTTGAACAATGTTAAAGGCTTCGGAAATTTTCCTGTCGGAGGAAATTGACTCGGACCTACGCCAGAAATATGACACCCTGGTGGGTCTGCTGCAGGGCTTCGAGCGGGCGGCGGTGGCGCTTTCGGGTGGGGTGGATAGCTCGCTGCTGGCGGTGGTTGCCCAGGCTGCGCTGGGCTCGCGCCTGACGGCTTTCACCATCCACTCGCCAATTGAGGATAATGAAAGCTGTCTCATTGCCGAGGCGCTGAGCCGCCAGTTTGGGTTTGCCCACCTTGTCATCGACCACAACGACCTGGATGACCCCAATTTTGCCACCAACCTGCCGGATCGCTGCTATCACTGTAAATCCGTTCGATTCAAGATCATCAAAGAAAAGGCGGCGGCCCTAGGAATTGAGGTTTTGCTGGAAGGCACCAATGCCGATGACGGGTCTGATTATCGGCCCGGGAAAAAAGCGGTCAAAGAATTGGGCGGGCGCAGCCCACTGGCCGAAGTTGGCCTGACCAAGGCCGAGATTCGCACCTTGGCCCGGCTGATCGGCATTCCCATCTGGAACCGCCCCAGCAGCCCCTGCCTAGCCTCCCGCTTTCCCTACGGGATGGCCATCACCCGCCCGGAAGTGCTGAAAATTGAGGCCGCCGAGGGGTTTATGAAGCGCCTGGGCTTCAACCAGCTGCGCGTGCGCCATCATGGCGAGCTGGCCCGGATTGAGGTGCCCCAGGAGGACATGGAGAAGCTGCTGGCTGAAAGAGCCGCCATCAGTGCTTTTTTTAGGGAATTGGGCTTCCATTACATTACCCTAGACCTTTCAGGTTTCCGCACCGGTAGCCTGAATGAGGTTTTGCCAGCTGCGCTGGTGAATAATTTTCTGGGTTAGCCCGGCGGGCAAACAATGATAGATACTATCCGTGAACTTCCAGATGTGCTCCTGCTTCTGCCAACCACCGATGAGTTGATCAAATCGCCCGAGCGCAGCGACCTTGCCCCGGCTTACGGGCTGAACTTGGTGGCTGCCGCCTTTCGTAAAGCCGGGCGGATGCCCCTAGTGCTGGACGAGTTTACAGTTCAGCATGCCCCGGACTACCATCTGCTGCCCGGCTGGGAGGCCATTCTCGACAGGGCTTTGGCGACATACCCGGGCATCCGGATGGTGGGCTTTTCGATGCTGACCAACTTTCGCAAAGAGGTGGTCGAATTATCCCGCCATATTCGCGCCGTCCGCCCGGAATTATTCATTGTATGGGGCGGCCCGCACGTCACGGCCTTGGGGGCGCCGCTCCAGAACCGTTTTAAAACCGTGTGCGATGTGATGGTCTCAGGCCCGTTGGATCGTCCTGTACTAGATGCCGTAGTGAACTTGCTGGAAACCGGCCACAGGCCGGATGAATGTCTGTTGCTGCAGGGAAAAGACAGCGACCCATTTATATTCACCTGCCTGCCTGATTACTCCGCCTACCACAAGTTTTTCAGCGGGCGGTTCTCTAAACTGATCCTGCGCACCTCCTCTGGCTGCCCAACCCCCGGCTGCATTTTTTGCAGTGCCTTGTTCCTGGAGGGCCGCTACAAACTGGGTAGCCCGGTGGATATCCAGGCCCAGGTGCGCCACTCGGCTGCCTTTCAGCCTCAGCGCCTGGAATTCCATGACCAGGACCTGCTCTTTGACCTAAACCATCTTAAAAGCATTGCCCCAGATGCCGTTCTGCAGGAGATCGATACCTGCTACTGCCATTCGGGGGTTGACAGCGTTTTCGCAAGTCACCTGGAATATCTAAAAGATACCCCGCCTAACTGGGAAATTTTTGTGGGCCTGGAATCGGCCTCGCCACGGGTGTATAAGACGGTGTGCAAAAAGCGCCTGGGGCCGCAAAGCCTGGGTCATCTGTTGGATATGATCCGCTTGGCGGGCGGCAAAAAAATCCGCTTTGGTTTGTTTGTGATGGTGGGGATCCCCGGCGAGCAGTACGAAGATATTTTGCTGACCCAGCAGTTTATTGACCGGGCCGAAGATGTGGAAGTTTGTGTTAACATGATGAAGGTATTTCCCGGCACGGTTATTGCTAGGCAGATGATACGGGCGGGGAGCATTCCAGCGGATCTCTGGCTGAATGAAAATGGCCCCAGGGTGGTTTCCGCTGTCAGCGGGGATGATTACAAGCGGGCCAAAAACAACTGGCTGATGTTGTTGGACGCATTTCCCAATTCCAAAAAACATAACACCATCGACCGCAACTTGTTTCATCTGTAAATTCTTCGTGATGGAGAGGATTAACATGCCCAATTTAATGAAACTGATCAATCGCTATCAGGTGGATTATAGTTTTGCGAACCAGCTGGAAATACCCGGCACGTTTCCAGAGCGAGTGCTGCTTGAAATGACGAATTCCTGCCGGCGGGAAGGCGCGGCTGCATCCGAAGGGGCTGGATGGAAGCCGCGCAGAAAAGAAATCATTTCCTTCGAGACTGCCAAACGGGCCATCGCCGAGATCGCCGAAGTGCTTGGAGATGGAGAGCTGGGCCTGTTTGCTGATCCGCTTCGCCATCCCCAGCTTATTAAGATTGTGACGGATGCAAAACAGTTCGGCCTGCGGGTGAGCCTGGTAACGCCCCTAAGCGGGCCAGCCTATGCAGGCTGGGAGCAACTGGTAGATGCCGGGATAGACCAGGTTACTTTTACCCAAACAGGCTTAAAAAAATACCGCGATCAGCGGGCCTGGTTGGAGCGAAAACTAGTATTGCGCACCCCAGAATTGGTACAGATTGTCGAGCGCCGTTCCCAAAAGCAGCAGTTGCTGCCGGGGCTTGAAATTCAAGTTTCTGTCCCGGTTTATTCTGAAGCCCTATGGACCCACTTGGTGGAGCAGGCCGCGGGGAGAGGGCTAGATCTGGTGACTCTGCAGATGGAAGGCCCGAGAGATCTCCAAGCGGATTACCAAAAACAGGCTGCCTACTATAGCTCAGCGGTGATTGGCTGGGATGGAAGCTTCCTTGTGGGCGGCCTGCAAGCCGGCCCGGATGGCCAGCCAGGCGGAATTGAGAGCCGCTCCATTTGGGATTTTTGGAATGGGGTAGAAATGGCTGCCTTCCGCTGCCAGGCGGCGCTCAGCCAGATGCCCATGAACCGCTACAGAGCAGCCTGCCTGGCTGCATTTTCGCTTTCTCCGGCTAAAACCGAGGTTTTCCATCCAGACCGGCTGGAAGCGATTGTTCAAAAGGATCTTCTCCCAGCCACTTCCTGCTTGATTGCGGTTCAGCCGGTCAAGGATTTAGCCGAAGTGAAGTCCGGGGGAGATTTCGTAGAACTGCCGGAATTAACCGGTGTTGCGGTGAAAATGACCCCATTGCGCAAATTTAAACCGGGGGAAGTGGTGGATTACGGTTCTTACCGCACGGTGGTCATATAGGGCGGGCAATGAAAGCGATTAAATTTGTAGTTTTCTTAGACCGGGATGGAACCATCAACCGCGAAAAAGGGTTGATTAATGACCCCCTCAAGCTGGATCTGGAGCCTCTGGCGGGCCAGGCCATCCGCAGCCTGAACCTGATCAGGGTGCCGGTGGTCGAGCAACCAGCCCGGGATCGGACGGGGAATCATCAGCCAGGCCGTGGTGGATGAGACCAACCAGCGCATGCACCAGTTGCTGGCCGAAGAAGGGGCCCGGGTGGATGGGGTTTATATCTGCCCCCATTTTCCGCCCCAGGAGAAAGAGACCCCGTGCGCCTGCCACAAGCCCAAAACGGGCCTGGCTCAGGCCGCCCTGGCCGATCTTCAGATTGACCCGGAGCGAATTTACGTGGTAGGCGACCGCGAAACCGATCTGCAACTGGCGGCCAACCTGGGCGGGGTTGGGGTGCTGGTCAAGACAGGCTATGGCTCTGGGGAATGGGCCTACCGCAGGGACCAGCTCCAGGCCCAGCCAGCCTTTGTGGCTGAAAATATCAGCGAGGCCGTACGCTGGATTATCATCCAGGAGATGAAGTTAGGGAACGACATCCTGCCTTCCCCGCAGTATCAATGGCCCGATATCGATGAGGAAATCGAGCGCAAAGTGGTCCGCCAGCTCTATTCCACCATCTCCATCGGCGGCAATGGCGAATCGATCGGCGAGCTGGAGCAGGTCTGGGCCCATCTGAGCGGGCGGCGCTACGCCATCAGCTTCGCTTCCGGAACAATGGCCCTGTATGCTGCTTTCAGGGCCCTGGGGATTGGCAAAGGGGATGAGGTCATCCTGCCAGCGTACGGCTTTTTTGCCAGCGCCTCGCCGCTGCTTTCGCTAGGGGCGGTGCCCGTTTTTGGGGAGGTGGATGAGACCGGCAACCTGGACCCGGCCCAGGTGGAAGGCCTGATTGGCGAGAAAACCCGGGCCATCCTCATCAGCCACATTTTTGGGGCGCCGGCCGATATGCAACGCATGGCCGCCCTTGCCGACCGGTTTGGCCTGGCCCTGGTGGAAGATGCCTCGCATGCGGTTGGGGCCGAACGGGATGGCATCAGGGTTGGCAGTGTGGGCCGAGTGGCCATGTTCAGCCTGCAGGCCAAAAAGCTCTGCCCGGCCGGTGAAGGGGGCATCCTGGTCTGCGATGACGAGGATCTGTATATCCGGGCCACCATGCACGGCCATTTTAAGCAGAAGAATCTGCGGGCCCTGCCGGCTGGCCATCCATTAACCCCCTATCATGAAACTGGGGCCGGGCTGAAGCTGCGCCTGCATCCCCTGGCCGCGGCCATTGGGATCAGCACCGCCGCCAAGCTTCCGGAAGTGCAAAAACAGCGCCGGCTGTGCGCCGGGTTGATGATGGATATTTTTAAGGATTGCCCCGAGCTGAGCCTGCTGGGCAAGCTGGGCGAGTTATCCTTATACAACCTGCCCCTGCTGCTGAGACCGACCCTGGCCTCCCGGCGGGATGAAATTTTACAGATTTTGGTCAAAAAAGGCTACACTCATTTCTTTCGGGATAACCTGGTGGGGGTCATCCCCTCCTATAAGATTTTCAGCAACCCCCAGGTTTTTCACCCGGAACATCCCGGCTGCAAAACCGGGGCAGAGCCGCCCGAACGGCGCTGGAAAAATGCCTTTGAGATCGACCGACGTATCTTCTTGCTGCCTTTATGGCACCAGGCGCTTGATTTTCCGATCGCCGAAAGCTATGCCAGGGCGCTGGTTCAAACCATCAGCAGCCTCAGCCCCCTGCCCTCCAGGCCTTAGCTTTAGGCCGGGCCGCCGCAAAAAACCAGAAATTCAACTTTCGCCACACGCAAAAATTACAAGGAAGAACCAATGGAACCAATCACAGTTGCAAAAAACCTGGCGGGCTTGAATCTTTTCCTGACCCGAAAATGCAACCTGCGCTGTAGTTACTGTTTTGTGGATAAAAGCAAAGCCAAACACCTTCCCCACAGTGTGTGTGACCAGGCCGTGCGGTTTATTAACGCCTGCGCCGAGAACTCAGAGAAGCGCATGCACGTGGGTTATATTGGCGGCGAGCCGCTGATCAACTGGGAATTGTTTAAATACGTCACCCACGAGCTTAAATCCATGCCCAGGGCTGTGGATATTGGCTTTACCACCAATGGGACCCTGCTGGATGAAGAGAAAATTGATTTCATCACCGAAAACAACCTGCGGATGGTGTTCAGCTTTGACGGCGACGTGACGGCCATGAATGATCGCATCATGGCAAACGGGGTCCCATCTTACAACTATGTCAAGCGCGGGGTGGAGCTGCTCCTCGCCCGTCAGGTGCCCTTCCTGGTCCAGCTGACCATCACCCCCAACAATGCCGGAAGTTTATATGCCAATCTCATCCACCTGATCGGCCTGGGCATACGAAAATTTATTTTCGGGTTTGCGGTTGAAATGGCCTGGGATGAACAAACTACCCGCCAGCTGGGCGAAAACCTGCTGCAGACCTTTTCGCTTTACCAGCAGATTTATCAAAAAAACCTGGATATCAACTTTAAATATATCGGGGATGAAATCATGTCGTACATGCTGGTCAAGGCCAAAAAGCAAAGAATTTCTCAGGCCTGCCCGCTGGGAAAGGATGTGTTTGCGGTGGATGTAGATGGCAGCATCTACCCCTGCCAGGCCCTGATCAATTACCCGGAATGGTCCATCGGGCATGTCAGCCGCGGGTTCCAGGATGCCCGCCGGACGCTGGTATCTTCCATCCGCAATGATATGATCCAGCCCTGCTCCGGCTGTGAATTAAAGGCCTTCTGCCGCAAATGCCCGCGCAGCAACCAGATGGTCAATGGCGACCCATTCCAGATGGAGGGCTTTTCATGCCTGCTGGGGCGCACCACCTTTGATCTGGTGGACAAGTTTGTGAGAGTCATGCTGCAGGAAAAGAACCCGCGGTTTGCCAATGAATACGGGGATCTGATCAGCCAGTGGAACCTGCAGTTGTAACCATCCATGCCGCCGGGGGGGCCAACCGGGCCACCTGCGTTGGGTTGGGGCTGGGCTCGCGGCAGGTTATTTTGGATGTGGGAGCACATTCAGACCCGGCCTTTCCCCCGCCAGACCTGCCCGAGGGCCAGGCGGACCTAGCCCTGGTCACCCATGCCCACATCGGGCATGGGGGCGGGCTGTTGTGGGCTGCTCAGGCCTGGCAAACCTGTGACTTTTACGCAGCCAGCCCCACCTTTCAGATTCTGGATCTCCAGTTCAGGCATGCCGGCAGCCATTTTAATTTCCAGCCGGGCCGCACCCTTATTGGGCGGGAGCGGGTTCATGAAATCCCGTTTCTGCAGCCGGCCCGTTTGCCGGGGGATGGGGACGGTTTGGCGGTGAATTTCATTCCGTGCGGGCATATGCCAGGGGCGTCTGTCCCAATCATCCATTGGAAGGGGAGAAAGATCGCCTACCTGGCGGATTGGACAGCAGAGGGCTATGCCGGCAGCCCAGGCCTAGACCCAGCGGCTTTATCCGCCTGCGACCTGCTCCTTGCCCAGGTACCCGATCTCCAGCCGGGCTCGGGCCTGGGCCGGGCGCTCAACGGCTTTTTGGAACCCGGCACCGGTGCAAAAGTGTTGATTGCCGTCCAGCCGGTGGGGGTGCTGCAGGAAGTTTTGCTCGAGCTTTTGGAAAGCATCGGCCTGCCCGGCGGGTGGGAATTAATGATCGATCCGTTTTCGTTTGCCGTCTGCCAGGCCTGCCCGGGTCTGGAGGGTGTGCTTCACAAATTTGCCTGGCAGAAAGAAACTCAGCCAGATTCAGCCTGGTTCCGCCTGGAATCCGGCCCCCGCCCGCCCAGGACGATTTACCTGTGCGGCACTGCCGGCTTATGGGGAGGAAGCCCATCCAACCGGGTGGCAAAGGCCCTGGCAGCAGACCCGCAGGCTACAATCTTGCTCAGCGCGGATGTGCTGGATGACTCGCCTGCGGCCCGACTTAAAAGATGGGCAAACGCCCCGGCTGAAGGCTGGCATTCTGCCTCTCTGGGACAGGAATTTGGAAGCAGCCCCATCCGGGCCCGGGTGGAAACCATCTTCCTGCCGGCCCGTAAAAGCAGCCCGGCGGATCTGATGCAATTAATTGCCCGGGTCCGGCCGCGCCAGATGGTGTTATTCGGCGATAAAAAAAGCGTCGGAGAGCTTGAAGATTCAAACCCTCCGACGCAATATTTATCCACTGGCAGCAAGGCCAGTTTTCATTTAAGGTAGCTAGCTGTCGCCAGCCGGCAGATTACCAGGTGTTTTCTTTCTTCCGCCTGCGGAATACAGTTTGATCACCTGGATTCCCCGTTATCATAAATACTTCGTAAACTAAATTTCCTTGAATTTCTCGTTATCTGCCTGAACCTTAACATAGTGCAAATTGAGCTTGGAACGAGCTGCTTCCACAGAGAACTGCTAGGTGATCTTGGTTTTATCAGCTTTGCGTTGAGCCACCAGGGAAAGAACTTCCCGTTCAAGCAGCTCCTGGCTTGGTATTCGGCGATCTAAACATAGCCGTGACAGTGCAGAGAATTCGATCTCGATCATATTAAGCCAACTGGCAGACTTGGGTGTGAAGTAGAACTCAAACCGTTCTGCTAAAGTTTGGGCTTCATCGGCTGGAAGGTTCTCATAAAAGGCACTGATATCATGTGTGTTGAGATTGTCTTGCACCAGCCGGATTTTGATGGCATCTGGATACTCGGCTGCCAAAGCCTGGCAAAACAAGGTGTATTCTTTCTTGGTGCGGTGTGGATGAACTTGCGCCAACCGATATCCGGTGAGAGGCTCAATGGCAGCCAGCAA